>CAZIDB010000149.1:0-11571 GCA_964537965.1 uncultured Melioribacter sp.
AGAGTTACGAACACAGTTAAATTCCCAATGACCAACTCACAATTTCTCAGCCAGAGGCTGATCCCGCTTGCGGGACAATTACCATTTTCATTTTTCACTTTCCATTTACCATTTTCCATTTTCCAGTTGCTAATTTCTATTTCCAATCCAATTATCCACTTGATTTTTAGCCTGAGAGAAATTAATTTCAGGTAGTTCTTTTTCATTATCCGAACAAATTGTTAAATAATTTGGAGGAACCTTAATTGAATTATGAACGACACAAATCCTGCTCTGAATTTGCTTCTGCTTTTACTACTTATTTTATTAATCCGGGAATTGAATTTCTACTTTTACCATTTACCAAAAGAAGACTGAATCAGGTTAACTTTTTTCCGGGAAAGCGGGATGAAGTGTTGTACAGAATTATGATAAAATTATAAACAGGATAAAGAACAATAATCTTAGCAATTGTTCCCTCCTCGATAGTCCGGTTTTGCCGTATTGTATTGAGATTTGCAAAGCCGGACTTTTGTTTAACCGCTTTGAAAAATTACTTTATTTTCTTTGTAACGCTTTGTCCTTGCAGAAAAATTACAGGCACTATTTCGTTAAAGTATCTTCCCTTTTCATAAATAACATTCTCAAGAAAAAGTCCGGATGGCGGTGCCGTATACTTAGCAGGAATATCAGAATAGTGTCTTAAGAATTTGGAGACATCCGCACTTGTAAAATTTCCCCTTCCAACTTCAACAAGCACTCCAATAATTCTTCTAACCATTTTCCATAAAAAATGAGAGCCAATAATTCTAACAGCAATTAGATCACCAAATTCCTTTAGCTGGACATCATCAATAAAAACTTTAGTTGATTTCTGTGCTTCATCATCATCAGTGAAGGATCTGAAATCGTGCATACCTTTAAATTCATTTGCAGCATCGGTCATTTTTATAAGGTCAAGTTTATCTTTAATCCACCAAACATAAGGTTTGCCAAAGGCAGTTCGTCTCCTGGATATCTGGTAAATGTAGCTTCGTTTTTCGGCATCGTGGCGCGCATGAAAATCTTTATAAGTTTTTTCCACTTCAAGAATGTTTATATCCGATGGCAGCAGGTCGTTAAATTTCATTCTTATAATTTCAGGAGCAAGCATTGTCTTAACTTCAAGATGAGCAACCTGGCATATAGCGTGAACACCGCTGTCGGTTCTTCCCGAACCTTGTATGTCTGCTTTTTCACCTTTAAAAATCTTGTCTGCAGAATTCATTAATGTACCCTGAATTGTTTTGCTGTTCTTCTGCATCTGCCAGCCGCTGTAACGTGTACCGTCATATTCAATATAAAGTTTAAAACGTGCCATAGATTTTCCTGTAAAGAAAAGTTACTTTGGAAATAAAATCAGAAAACAATCCGGATTTAATTCGGCTATATAATAAAATTTTTCTAACCGGGTGTAATAAAATTTAATTCAGCGGAAGTCCTTCTAATCTTCTTCCGCCCATATATCGCTTATTGTAATAGGTTTCATCAAGCGATGAAACTGTTACACCTTTTTTTCTGCTGGCGTGCGCAAAGAAATTATCACCAAGATAAATTCCAACATGACCGGGTTTAGCTCTTCTTGTCGTGTTAAAAAAAACAAGATCACCAAATTTAAGTTCTTCCCTTTCGTCAATTATTTCACCAACTTGATATTGTTCTCTTGCAGAACGGGGTAAACTAAATGAGAATACATTTGAAAAAACATTCTGAGTAAATGCTGAGCAGTCAATACCTTTCATTGTTGTGCCACCGTAACGGTATGGAGTGCTTATAAATTTTATCACCTCCATAATTACTTTTTCTTCAGGAGTTTCTTTAGTCGGATCGAGATTGGAAACATTACTGTTTGTAATGGTAAATTTCTTTAAGAGGTTGGAAATTATTGTTGAATCATCTGCAGAGGTTAATTCTTCAGGTTCTTCATCCCATTCCTGGTATTCATATTGATTAACCGTATCTGGGTCAGTTACATCTGCATACCTTATAATTTTTGTTGTGTCTTTTTCCGGTTGTTTATTTGTTCTGTCATATCTGCCTGAAGAGCTTGTAGCTGCGCACCCTGTTTGCAAGACAGATGTAAGTACAGAGATTACCAACAGGTTAATAATTTTTTTTACTTTCATTAAACTTCATCCTAAATATGATCTTAGGTTTTTACTTCTTGAAGTATGACGAAGCCTTCGGATGGCCTTCTCTTTTATCTGGCGGACTCTTTCGCGGGTAAGGTTAAACTTTTCGCCGATTTCCTCAAGTGTTAGTGAGTGCTCAACATTTAAACCGAAGTATAATCTTATTACCTCGGCTTCTCTTTCAGTTAGTGATGATAATGTTCTTTCTATTTCTTCTTTTAACGAATCGCTCATTAAAGACTGATCCGGGCTTGGCTGTTCTTCATTCTCAATTAAATCAATCAGCCTGCTTTCTTCCGTTCTTGAAAAAGGAGCATCCATGGAAATGTGTTTACCGGAATTTCTTAGCGCATCGGAAACATCTGTTATATCCATATCAAGTTCATTAGCAAGTTCGCTGGTGCTTGGTTCACGCTCAAATTCCTGTTCAAGATTGCTGTAAACTTTGCCTATCTTATTCAGTGCGCCAACACGGTTAAGCGGAAGCCTTACAATACGGGATTGCTCTGCCAGCGCCTGCAGGATTGACTGGCGAATCCACCACACAGCATAAGAAATAAATTTAAAGCCGCGAGTTTCATCAAATCGTTTTGCGGCTTTTATAAGACCAAGATTTCCTTCATTTATAAGATCTCCGATAGACAGGCCCTGGTTCTGGTATTGCTTTGCAACGCTAACTACAAACCGCAGGTTTGATTTAACAAGTTTCTCAAGTGCAATGGAGTCATCTTTTTTTATACGAATGGCGAGTTCAATTTCTTCAGCGGCAGTTAGTAACCCTACTTTCCCTATCTCCTGCAAATACTTATCAAGTGATTGCCCTTCCCGAACAGTAAATTGTTTTATAATCTTCAAAGTGAAACCTCTTGCTCAATGGTAGTAAACATTAAAAAAATTATTAATCATTTCCAGTTCCACAATCATCAAGTAATCAAATTATCTCGTTCGCATTTACAAAACATAATCCGGTATTAATATATTTATTTTTATCAATAGTTAAAATGGTTAACTTATTCAGCTTTGCAGTTACACAGAACAAAGCTTCATTCAGGTTAGAAACCTTACCAATAAAATCATTCACATAAATACTGTACTTTGCCGGTGTACCTAAAACCTTTATCGCATTTAATAGATTTCTTACCACATCTTTTTCATTAATGGATTCTGCTGCAAAAAATAATTCAGCGGCATTAAGTACAGTTGTATAACAAACTCTTTCTCGCATTACTTTTTCAAGAGCAGTTTGTTTGTTGTTCACAGAACAAATATGTTCCAGCAGAATTCCGGTGTCAACAAGATAATCATCCTTGTAAATCATTCGCTCTAATTATTCTTTTACAGAAGTCCGTTCCTTTAAGTTTCCCTTTTACAGATAAAAACTGCGCTGCAATTTCCAAAGGAATTCCCTGAACATCAGCTATTATCTTAGCAGCATCTTCATTGGATTTGCCGCTTTCATCTTTTTGTTCTGATGTAAAACTAAAATCATTCATTTAAAAAACTTTTCCCTTTAAGTGAATTGGAAATATTAAAAAATTCACCTATGGTTTTTGCTACATCAGAATAAGTGTCTCTTGTTCCAAGATTACTCCCGGGTTTATCTTTCCTGAAATAAAGCAATGGAACATACTCTCTGCTATGGTCAGTACTCGGAGTAGTAGGATCATTGCCATGATCGGATGTAATTATGAGTCTGTCCGAATCATCAAGAGAATTAATAATATCAGGCAAACGCAAATCAAACTCACCTAACGCCCGTGCAAATCCCTGCGAATCATTCCTGTGCCCGAAGTAAACATCAAAATCTACAAGGTTAGCCATGATATAACTATTCTTTTCGTTCACGCAGCTTTCAATAATTTCCCGAATACCTTCACTATTAGATTTAGTTTTTTTATTAATCTTTATGCCGCGGTAATTATATAAATCGTTAATCTTACCTATTCCTATTGTCTGAATTCCATTTCGAAGTAATACATCCAGGATCGTATCGGCAACCGGATCCATAGAAAAATCTTTACGGTTAGTTGTGCGTGTAAATTTTCCGGGTTCACCAATAAAGGGACGGGCAATAACTCTACCCACAGAATCTTTGCCGATGAGAATTTTCTCTCTTGCAATTTCACAAATTTCATAAAGTCTTTTAAGCGGAATAATTTCTTCATGTGCAGCAATCTGAAAGACTGAATCAGCGCTTGTATATATGATCGGAAAACCGGTACGTAAATGTTCTTCGCCAAGTTCTTTAATAATTTCTGTTCCTGAAGCCGGGATGTTTCCAAGAATTCCCTTTACACCTGTAAGCTTAATAAATTCATCAACCATTTCCTTTGGAAAGCCATTCGGATAATAAGGAAAGTCGAATTCAACTTTTATCCCGCCGATTTCCCAGTGGCCGGTAATTGAATCTTTCCCGTTGGATACTTCTGTCATCTTTCCATAAGAAGCGACTGGGTTATTTACTCTGCTTATTCCATTAATATCAATTATGTTACCAAGTCCAAACTTTTCAAGATTGGGTAAACATAAACCACCAACAGCATCAGCCATATTTGCAAGAGTGTTGCTTCCCTCATCAAAATATTTGTTTGCATCCGGTAATTCACCAGCGCCAACTCCATCAAGGATTATGACAATAAAATTATTCAAGGGAAAACTCAGTTAATATTCCTGACAGCATTTCCACCTTTCTCCAAAGCTTTCTTAAGAGCAAGGTCGGCATTGTAAATTATTTCTTCAACGTCTGTTTTATTCTGCGTTGAAGCAACGCCAATGGAAACTGTAAATGTGGTTTGTTTGGATACGACAGATATTGGTTTGCGTGCAATCTTAATTCTTAATTTCTCTGCCCAAAGAAATACATCTTTTGTGTTTGTATTAAAGAAGTATACTCCAAATGTTCTGTCGTTAATTCTGCCAAGAAGGTTAGTTGGATTTATCTCTTCGGAAATTGTTTGCGCTACGGCTTTTAAAACTTTTGGGAAAGGATTTCCTTCAAACAAAGATTCCTGTTCAAGAAATTCATCAATGTAAACAAGTGCAATAGCCCCCGGAACCTTAAGCTGGTTTGCTTTTAATACTTCCGAATTAAGTCGCTGAGTAAATGCTTCGTTGTTCAGTGTAAAAGTATCGACATCAACAGAAAGTAATTTTTTAAGCACCGATTGAGTTGAGTAAGAATAAATTACAAACGCGAAAAGCCTTGAAGCATTTTTAAGGAACTGAACATCGGAATTTGTGTAAGCATTTTTCTTTAAGCTTTCAAAACAGATTACGCCGTAATTCTGGTTATCGTAAACCAACGGAATTGAAAGGAAGGATCCGTCAAAGCTTACATCTTCCGACTTTGCGAATCTCGGAATATTTGCAGAAGAAGTATCATCAATTTTTACAGGGATACCGCTTATTATACTTTTACCTACAAACGTACCGGATATTTCAACTTCAAGATGCTCGCCCACATATTTAAGTGAAGTATTGTTAACAACCTTTGTAGTTTTAAATTTCTGTTCAAGCGGATCATAAAAGATGAACGTAAATGCATCCCAGTTTATTAATGTCTTAAGCGAATGTTCAATAAGGTTATAAAGTTCATCCTCGGTTTCAAAATACTTATCGCCATTAATCAAACTTAATAATCCGTTCAATCTTTGTTCTGCAAGAGAATCTTTGTACTTTTCATCGAACAAAGCAATTATCATAGAGATTATTCTTACAAATCTTCCAAGCGAATAGATTGTCTCGATTCCGAATGCATCGTTAACTTTTGAATCAAGCGCAAGAATTCCGGAAAGATGTTTTCCGTAGAATAAAGGTACACCAACAAAGCTCTTTATTCCCTGCGGCGAATTGTAATATCTAATAACATCAGGTTCGGCAGTTGTAGAAATGTCAGTTAATAATTCAGGTTCTTCTTTAATTACAATCTTACTTAGTATATCATCTTCAAGATCAAACTTTCTCTGGGTAATTTCCTTGGACACCGAAACATATCTTTCGAGTGTAAGTTTTTCTTTCTTCTTATTGTACCAGAAGAACACCGCCGTATGAGCATAGTAAGCATCTTTTATAACAGTAAGAATTTTATCAATAAGAAATGAAAACTGTTCATCGTGCCCAACATTTGGAGGAAGCGCTTCAGTTGCTATCTTCTCAAAACTTTCTTTTAAATCAGGCGGCTTAAAATATTGTCTTTTACCTGAGTGAAGTTCAGGTACAAAATTATCCGCGGTAATTACTTCAATATTTTTATTCGGGGAAATAATTGTAATTGATTCACCGGCATCAGGTTCATAGGTCGGTTGTTCAGGCATTGAAACGGGTTGTACAGTTTCTGCAGCAGGTTCATCGGAATGTGCGGAATCCCGGAGGAAAATTATAAAGCCAACATATATAACAATAACAGCTATTATACCGGCACGGATATAAATATCATTAATAAGGATTGAGATTAATGCCAGTAATGGTATAACCGAAAATGTTATTAAACGTTTCTTTAATTTTTCAGTAATCATTCAATCAATTATTCTTTAATGAATTTGTTATACCAGAAAGAAATATAAACCTTGAATTAAAAAATTGCAAACTGTAAAGAGGTTTATTAATGCTGCTGTAAACTTTTTTTAAAGAAATTCATCACTTCTTTATGACCGGTACCGGCAACTGATGAATAGAAAAATGAATTCACATTTATTTCAATCTGGGGAAAAATTGCTTTAGTTTGTTTTGCTGCTTTACTTTTCTCTGCCTGGCTCAGTTTATCTGCTTTGGTAAGGACTACTAATGTTTTAATTTTTTCTGAGGCAAGATAATTATTCATTGTTACATCTAAGGCTGTGGGTGTGTGCCGGCTATCTACAAGGTGAACAGCGAGAAAAATATTTTTGCTTGCTTTGAAGTAATCGTTAATAAGCCTCTCCCATTTTTCTTTATCAGTCTTTGATGCTTTTGCAAATCCGTATCCCGGCAGGTCAACAAGAAAGTAAGCATTGTTAACAAGGAAATAATTTATAGATCTTGTTTTTCCGGGAGTGGAACTTGTCTTTGCAAGATTCTTTTTGTTGAACAACGAATTAATAAAAGATGATTTACCAACGTTGGATCTTCCGCAAAGAACAATTTCAGGCAAACCAGTCGCCGGAAGTTCTTTGATGTTAAAGACTACTTTATATAATTCAATATTTTCCATTCAACATAATTCAATCTATTTGTAAAAACAAAAAAAGAGCAACCGGTTTGGTTACTCTTTTTAATAAAAGATTTATTTCTTATTAAGCCTGCGGAGTTTCTTCCACTACTTTAGCTTCTTCGGCTTTTTCCTTTGCCTGCTTTTCTTTCTTCTCGGCTTTCTTTTCTTTGTTCTCAGTAGCCTTCAGGTTAGCAACTTCGTTATAATCTACTAATTCAATAAGTGCAAGTTCTGCTGCATCGCCTAATCTTCTGCCAAGTTTAACAACGCGGGTATAACCGCCGGGTCTTTCACCAATCCTTTGAACTATTTCACCGAATAATTCTTTAACAACATCTTTATCTTTAATAAACTTTGCAACATGTCTTTTAGCCTGAACGCTGTTTTCTTTTGCTTTTGTAATTAAAGGTTCAACAAAAGTCCTGGTTTCCTTAGCCTTAGCAACAGTAGTTTTTATTCTTTTATATTTTAGTAAAGCAGTTGAAAGCGCTTCAAGAGTTGCTTCGCGGTGACTTGCAGTTCTGCCTAATTTTCTTCCTTTACTGTTATGTCTCATTATTCAACCTTCTCTTGCAATTAATTGTTATCGGTTTTTTCATTTATATATTTATCTACGTCCATACCAAATTCAAGTCCGTAGTTATCTACAATTTCAATAAGTTCGGCTAAAGATTTTCTGCCGAAGTTTCTGAATTTGAGCATTTCGTTTTCATCCCTGCGGACTAAGTCTGCAAGAGATTTAATGTTTGCTGCTTTAAGGCAGTTATGTGAACGTACGCTTAATTCGAGATCATCAACGCTTGTTAACAATATTTTCTTAATTCTTTCTTTTTCAGCATCCTGTTCGCTAACAACTTTTTCTTCTTCCTGTTCAACATCAAAGTTGATGAACATCTGAACATGATCTCTCAAAATCTTTGCTGAATTTGTAAGCGCATCTTCAGGCGTAATTGAACCGTCTGTGTTAACTTCCATTGTCAGTCTTTCATAGTCATTCTTTTCACCAATACGAACGTTTTCGATATCATACTTTACATTTTTAATAGGTGTATAAATTGAATCAATAGGAATCAAACCGATTGTCTGATCAGGAATTACCTGTTCACCCGAAGGGACATAGCCTTTACCAACACCAAATCTTACTTCCATATTAAGCTTAGCATCTTTGTTCAAGGTAGCAATGTGTAAATCAGGATTAAGTATTTCAATATCAGCACAGAACTTCTGCAAATCTGCAGCAGTAATTGTATGCGGTCCATTCAGAGATATATCGAACTTATATGTTTTCTTATTAAGGATTTTCATTCTAACCTGTTTAAGGTTAAGAATAATTTCACTAACATCTTCAACAACACCCGGGACAGTACTAAACTCATGAAGAACACCGTCAATTTTAATGGCAGTTATGGCTGCGCCGGTTATTGAAGAAAGAAGAACTCTTCTTAAAGAGTTACCTAATGTAACAGCATAACCTCGTTCAAGTGGTTGAACGGTAAATTTTCCATAATTATTCGTGTATGAAGTCTCATCTAAAACAACAGCTTCGGGCATTTTAATAAAAGGGTAACTCATTATTTCCTCTCTTTGTTTAACTTGTTATAAAAGTTATTACTTAGAATATAGCTCAACTATAAGCTGTTCATTAGCATTCAATGGTACGTCAACTCTTTCCGGAACCTGTAAAAATGTACCTGTTAATGATGCTTTATCTATTGTAAGCCAGGAATATACATTGTCTTTAGTTCTCTTAAGAGAATTGTGAATCAGATCCAGTGTTTTGCTTTTTTCTCTAACTTTAATAACATCACCCGGAGAAATAATATATGAAGGAATATCAACTATCTGATCGTTAATTAATAAATGTCTGTGACGAATTAACTGACGGGCAGATTTTCTTGAAGGGGCAAATCCCAATCTGTATATAACATTATCAAATCTTCTTTCCAAAAGTTTTATAAGGTTTTCGCCTGTAACACCCTTCTGTTTATTAGCTTTTTCAAAGTTATTATGGAATTGTGTTTCAAGCAATCCGTAAATTCTTTTTACTTTCTGTTTTTCTCTTAACTGAACACCATACTCAGAAAATTTGGATCTTCTTGAAAGACCGTGCTGTCCGGGAGGATAGTTCTTCTTTTCCACAGTACATTTTTCTGAGAAGCATTTGCTTCCTTTAAGAAATAGTTTTTGTTTTTCTCTTCTACATAATTTACAAACTGAACCAGTGTATCTTGCCATCTAAAATTTCTCCGTTGATTAAACTCTTCTTTTCTTTGGTGGTCTGCATCCGTTATGTGGAATTGGCGTAATATCCTTTATTGACATTACTTCCAGACCGTTTGTATTTAATGCTCTAATAGCTGCTTCTCTACCAGCACCAGGACCTTTAACATATACGTCAACTTTTCTAAGTCCAAGGTCGAAAGCTTCTTTAGCAGATGCTTCGGCAGATACCTGTGCTGCAAACGGCGTATTCTTTCTTGAACCTTTGAAACCGTTCTTTCCTGCAGACGACCAGGATATTGTGTTACCGTAAATATCTGTAATTGTAACAATCACATTGTTAAAGGTAGCTTTGATGTGAACAACACCAACCGCATCAACATGGACTCTTTTCTTTGTTTTTTTAACTGCTTTTGCCAAGTCTATAGTCTCCTAATTTTCAATTTTACTTCTTAGCCGGGGTCTTCTTCTTACCGGCAACAGTTCTTCTCTTACCTTTTCTTGTTCTTGAATTGGTTCTGGTTCTCTGGCCTCTTACAGGTAAACCTCTACGGTGTCTTAATCCTCTGTAAGAACCAATGTCCATTAGTCGTTTAATATTTTGCTGAACTTCAGAACGTAATGAGCCTTCAACTTTATATTCGGAGGTCATTATCGAACGGATTTCCGCAATTTCTTCTTCAGTTAATTCGTGAACTCTTTTATCCGGATTAACTTTAGCCCTGGTTAATATTTCCATAGCTGAATGCTGACCAACTCCGAAGATATAGGTCAGTCCGATAAAAGCTTTCTTGTTTTTAGGTAAGTCGACGCCTGCTATACGAGCCAAACTAAAATCTCCTTATTTTAACCTTGTCTTTGTTTATGTTTAGGATTTTTACAAATAATTCTAACAACGCCTTTGCGTTTAATTATCTTGCAATTATCACACATCTTTTTTACTGAAGCTCTAACCTTCATTACTGCTCCATCATTATTTATATCTGTAAGTAATTCTTCCTTTATTTAAATCATACGGCGAAAGTTCAATTGCAACTTTATCGCCTACCAAAATCTTTATAAAATGCATCCGCATTTTTCCGGAAATATGAGCTAAAATTTCGTGACCGTTATCTAACTTTACCCTGAAATGAGCATTAGGTAAAGTTTCAGTGATAACTCCATCAACTTTTATAGGACCTTGTTTTGCCATAATTTAAGCTACCGTTAAAATTTCCGGTGTACTGTCATTTATTAAAATAGTATGCTCAAAATGAGCTGAAGGAAAACCATCATTGGTTACTACCGTCCAGCCGTCTTCAAGCATTTTAACTTTATATCCTCCAAGATTTACCATCGGTTCAATTGCCAGCGTCATACCATTTTTTAATTTGGCGCCGGTACCTTTTACACCGTAGTTCGGTATTGAAGGATCTTCATGAAGTCTTTTACCAACTCCATGACCTGTTAAATCTCTTACAACCGAATATCCGTTTGCTTCAACATATTCCTGTACTGCATTTGAAATATCGTGAACACGATTATCTTTAAGTGCCTGCGCAATTCCCTTATACAAGGATTCTTCCGTAGCTTTCATCAGATTCTTTTTTTCATCAGATACCTGACCAACCACAACAGTTATAGCTGCATCACCGTAGTAATTATTCTTAACTACGCCGCAATCAAGTGAAATAATTTCGCCTTCATTTAATTTGCGGTGATGATTTGGTATACCGTGTACAACTTCTTCATCTATTGAAGCGCAAATACAACCAGGAAATTTCAAAGAACCACCCTGCGAATATCCTTTAAACGCAGATCTTGCATCGTTACTAAGTATATAATCTTCCGCTATCTTGTCAAGTTCAAAAGTTGAAATTCCCGGTTTAACATTTTTTTTCAGTAGTAATAATGTTTCCGCAACTATTTTACAACTTTCTTTTATATAATCAATGTCTTTCTTTGTCTTAATCAAAATCACAATTAAGAACTACCTTCTTCCTTTTAACTTTCCGGATTTCATAAATCCATCAT
>CAZIDB010000150.1:0-11552 GCA_964537965.1 uncultured Melioribacter sp.
AAAGAAAAATATTGAACATTCTTTAACCTTCCGAAATCCTGGTAAGCGTAATCAATCTTAACACCGAGTGCATCAACAACTCTGTAGTTTACACCGGCACCGAATGTTAATCCCTGTTCACCGTCCTTTTCAAATAAGGATTTATATCCAATCCTAAGAAAGATATTTTCATTCCAGGCATATTCTAATCCGGAGTTGATATATTCTGTATTATCGTTTGGATGAATTGCATCTGCGGCAACAGTTAATCTTGATGTTGTACCTTTAATTGCATCAACTGCAACACCTATTCTGAATAACAGGGGAAGATCATAAGAATCAAGTTCAAGATTGCTGTTGATAAGATTTTCTCCGCCTGTACCAACAGTCAGCAGCTCAAGAATATCTCTGCCTTCCAATCTCATCTTTGTACCAAAGTTACAAATGCTTGCACCTATTCTCGTTTCATTAAGCCATGGAAGTTTATAAAGAGTACCAACATCAACCGCAAAACCAGTAGCGGCTTCGTGCCAGTAATGTTCTCTGATATATTTTGCATTGAATCCTATCGAAAAATCATCCGTAAGATTTTTTGCATATGATAACCCGATAGCTAAAGCACCTGCATCAAATCGCTCTCCGGTGCCTTCCGGTTGTTCTACGGTTCTAACCATATCTTCACCAACCGTCATGACATTAACAAAAGCGCCGAGAGAACCAAAGCCGGGTACATCCATTGCAAATGCTGCAAAATCATATTTTATATCAAGCAGCCAGTCGATATGATTAAATAAAACTTCGCGCGAATTCATTCTAGATAACCCGCCGGGATTCCAGTACATCGCGGTTATATCATCACTTGTAGCAGTAAATGCTCCACCCATTCCAATTGCACGCGGACCAATTCCGAATTTAAGAAACTGAGCGGCGGTTGTTCCTACTTTGTTTGTACTTGCACCAGCCTGAGCAAAAACAAAGGAGAAACTTGCTGTTATTATTAAGCAGGAAAAAAGTATTTTTATTTTCATGATTAAACTCCTTTGCTTCTACTTTATTATTACAAATTTCAGAAGTTTTTCACCTAAACCGGGTGCATCCAAATGCGCAAGATAGATTCCGTATGCAACACTGAATCCATCCTTGTTTAACAGGTTCCAGAATTCTCTTCCGTTTTCCAGGTTTGAATTGTGCTCTATCGTTTGAACATGTTCACCGGCAACTGTGTAAATCCTTATCGTACATTGAGGAGGCAGGTGCTCAAAATAGATTCTTCTTTCGCCTCTTGTTTGTCCCGGTAATTTATTTACAGGCTCAATATCGTTATAACCGACATAAGGATTCGGTACAACGATGACATTATCCAAACCGGATTTTGCAAGTTCACTCTTATAAGTTGGTGTATTTGTTTTAAAAGTATATTTGTCATTTTCATTAAAAGGTCTTGTTGTAGTAACAAATAAAACATCACCATCGGTAGGAGCAACAGGTACAACTAATGAATCAGGATCCTGGTAAACATTTACAGACCAGTTAACATCTTTTGATGAACCGGAAGAGCCTGGTTTAAGTATAAGTATTTCTTCTCCGGATGTCCAAAGGCTATCTTTATTCTTATCCAATAAAACAGTTAATACCGGTATATTTTCAGTACGATTGAAAACCTTGTAATTCACTTTTAATCTTAAAGCTTTACTGCCTATTTGTACAATAGCAGTATCTAACCTTTGAGATGAAAAAGAAACTTCATAATCTGCCGGGTATGCTGTTCCTTTTGGTGTTGTAGGCAGCTTAGCAATCACTTTGAAATTTGAATTGCCCTCAATCCATCTTGTATTAATTGTATCGATTGCAAGAACATCATGATCCCAGACTTTTATTTTTACTCCGCCGAAAACAGTATTACCATCCTCACCGCTGAACAACTGACTCTGGTAAATAGGATAATATTTATAAGTTATTTCAACCGGGGAATTGTTGGGTATTTTACTATCGGCAAATCTTTTTACAATACCTTTAACATAATCAACTTTATAACCTCCGGATGCGGAAGTATATTCAACACCATCCGCTTTAATCTTAACCGGGAATTCTTCACTTAAACTTGTATGATTAAGCTTGGTATACAAAGTATCATATAGTTTAATTGATTCGGTTACAAAACTTTCTTTAAGGATTGAATAATTCTTAGCAGCGCTTATTGTATTTCCGCTAACAAGACTATCTGAAAATGAAAGCGTATACTGTTCATTATCAACAAGAGTAAGATCGTCCATAACTTCAAGTTTTACTGTACCGTTACTTATTCCGCTGCTATGGAATAAATCTTTATTTGTTGAAGCAGGAGCAACATAGCCGCTTGCACGCGGGCCGGGTATTGCCATGCCTGTATTTGAATCAAACGAATATTTATAAGTAACCGGGTCCTGTGTAATCTTCTTCGTAGTTTCAGTCGGTGGTATTCCAAGACTGTCACCATGGTCAAAAGCAACAACAGCGTAATAATATGTCTGTCCGTTAATAACCCGGTTGGTATCAACAAAGGAATGGACAAGTCCAGTATTTTTACCAAGGTAATATTGAATACCTCTTCCATAATAAGTTACCGGGTGATAACCTTTCCAGTAATCTGGTGCGCTTGCACTCCAATAACCATCGCCATCAATGTCATTATAATCTTCACCAACATCATAAACGCTGTTTTTGTTTTCATCGGAAAAAGGTTCGGGTCTGGCACCAACATCCCATTTTGCTTCGTTACCGCTTAGATCAGTAAGAGGTTCACAGAAGAATGCAGCTCCTTTACCGTCTGTAATAGTCTGAATATCATTAAAAGATGGATCTGTACTTCTGTAAATTACATAGCCTTCAAAATCTTTTCCTGTTAAAGGATCAACGCTTTCTTCAGATTTTGAATCCCAGTATAATGTCACCTTTTTATCATCCGGGACAATAGAAACAGAAGGTTTAAGCGGTGGTCTGTAAAAACGATAATTTGCATTGTAAATTCTTTGAACTGTTTCAGCAGATACTAAAAGATCATCAAGGTTTTCACCTAAGATAATTGCAATTGAAAACCTCTTAATTTCTTTTCTGGCTAATTTGATTGGTCCTGAACCGTAAATAAAAACTATATCTGCACCCTGTTGAATTTCACTAAAGTTTCCGGCTCTTGTTCTGTTCCACATGGATTCATCATTTTTTATCTGGTCTGTATTCCACGTCCAGCTGTTAAAACTTGTTAAACCTATTTGATCTGATTCATCAAGATCAGTTAACTCAAAATTAAGTTCTCCGGGATGAATAGGATCTAATGTTCCATCAGCAAGCCTTACTCCGGCAGTTGGAATGCCATCACCTTCACCAATATCATTTGTACCTGCAACACCGTCAATGCCGGTATCATCAACTAACGCATTCCAATCTTTATCGTTATCAATACCATCATCTTGCTTTTCATTAATCATTCCGTCGCCGTCATCATCAATTTCGTTATTTGCATTACCCGGGCTTTCAAGGAATTTGCAGCACAAGTAACCAACAGGTAATCCAAGATGTCCAACGCCGTTTTCATCCCACAGGTACATCATACTTCTTGAGTACACCGGATATTTACTAACATCATGACCACCATCGTAATTGTAAGGGGGAATAAAATATCCGTGATCATCCTGAACTTCAGAACTCGGATCCTGCGGTAAACCACCGCCAAGATCAGGATCTCCGTACATACCAAAGTATAATGTGTCTAAATCTTTGTCACTTGTATTAGTAATTGTATAGACAAAAAATATTGTATTCTCTGCCAGAGCATTACTCCATTGTAAAGCTCTTCCTGCAACCATTACACCCAAACCTTTTTTTGTTGAATCGTTATTGTAGGGGAAGTACGAGAATTCAACATTATCCCTGTCATCCATTGCCCAGAACACTTCCTGGTCAGCATTCGTTGCATCCTGGGAAAGGTAACCGGGCCAAACATATTTACCCTGTTCAGCGCTATACCATGTTCTTGGCCAGCTATCGGGTTTTCCATCGCTATCATTATCATCTGCAGGATTTGAAGCCATCAACCCCTGGCTTTGATCTGCATATTCATCTAATGGTTCCCAACTGTAAAGAGTATCGCCGGTTGGATTAACGTCTCTAAGAGCAGGATAGTCCCACAATCCATCAGATACAATGTGTAATTGCTTCTCGGGGTGATAAGCATCCGGAACAGATGCAGCAACAAGAGGGCAGAACTGGAAAACATAGGAAACGCCATGCCATACAACATTGTTTACATTTCTTATTAACCCGTATCCCGGTCCAATGCCACCGAAATTATAAATCTCGGTGCTTATTTTATTTCCATTCATAAAGTAGTGCTTCCTGCCCTGTGTACCGTTAGCCTTGCTTAACGAATTAACCATTTCATCATTTTCATCAAACAATCCCTTAAATGAATTTATGACGGTTTGACTACTGGGACTAACAATGTATTGATTTAAATATTCTTTAACGGCAGAGTGTTCTGTATCTCTTTTGGAAGTTGATTGACTCCAAAGAGAGTTGGCGGAAGCGAATAAGACAACTAAAATTGTTACAGTAAATTTTATGTATTTAAATTTCATTCTACAAACTCCTTTTGAAAATCAAAACTCAATTGAAATACCGGCTAAAATTTCTCTTGGAGCCGAGTAATAACTTGGTATTCTGAAATACTCTTCCGATGTATGAATGCCTGGAATTTTAGCAGCCAATTCATTGTTGGATTTAGCGCCACCTTCCATCAACTGAAGTGTATAAGTTGCTCTTCCGGTATCTTCATAAACGTATCTTTCATTAAGAGTATCAAACAGGTTGAATACTTTAAAAAATATTACAAGATCAAGATCAAACATTGTAAATGATTTTTCGGCAAAAAGATCAACCTTTGTCTGGATAGGTTTTCTATCGCTGTTAGTTCTTAAAGAAACCTGTTTGCCTGTGTTGGTTGGAGTATAAGGTAAACCGGTTCCAATCCTGCCAACTAGGCTAACATTCCAGCTATCACCACCAAATGAAACTGTACTGTTAAGATTATGGGATTGATCCCACGGTAAAAATATTACAACCTTCTCACTTTGTCTGCCTGAAGAAAGATCAATAAAGAAAGCATCGGCATCAACATCATTACCTTCTGAGACCTGGAAAGTATAATCTAAAGTTACACCAAAATTACTTTCCTGTGTTCTTCTTTTTGTAAGCGAAAAGGTAACACCTTTAATATTACCGTAATCTTTATTCACATATTTCTGGTAAGTTTTTTCTCCACTAACTCTTATTGTCTGTGTTGCTAAAAGATCTTTTACATCTTTAAAATATCCTGTTATATTAAAAGCGAGATCATCCATCAACTGCTGCTGTAAACCTAATTCATATGTAACAGTTTTTTCAGGATTCAGGTTTGCATTTCCATATAAAGGATCGCCGCTGGATAAACTTGATTTAAATTCCGGGTTGGTATACAAATACTGGAAAGGCGGCATCTGGAAAAAATGTCCGTATGAAAAGTGAATTATACCTCTGTCTGTAATCGGGAAAGAAATTCCAAGTCGTGGACTAATCTGATGCTTTGCATTTGCTTCAGTAAGTAAAGTCGATTTGTCTACATATGTCGGTAAAGACGGATCATTCGGTGATGGATAAGTTGTATTAACAGAGTACTTCGCCTTAGAGTAAAAATAGTCATACCTAACACCAAGGTTCATAATGAAATTTTCGTATTCGATCTTATCCTGGACATATGCAGAAAACTCAACCGGTTTTTTTGCATTATCTCCGGCATACAAATCATGATATGCAGTTGTTGTAGGAGGTATGTATGGTTTCAAATAACGAACTGAGTCCCTTAACACTGAAAAACTCTCTAACTCTAACTTATGTGTTTTTCCTTCAAGTCCGAATTTCAGTTCATGATTATTCGAAAGCTGACTTGTAAAGTCTAATTTTCCACCGAAAGTATTTGTCCTTTCATAAGCCTGGTAATTTCTTGTTCCACCAAAATAAAAAGTATAAGTAGTTGGCCGGACGAGCTTATGGTCAGGCTGGTAATCTGAACTTGGATATAATCCATCAAGACCTTTGCCTGCATAATAATCAACAGCATTTCCACCCGCATCAACTAAAGGAAACTGAAACTGCTTGTAGTCATTAAAATTATAAAAACCTCTTAAAGTATAAAAAGTATTCTGATCGATTGCATGACGCAACTCTATTGAGTACATCTGGCCTTCTTCATAATAATTATAATTTGATTCAGGTACATACTTAAAATCGTGCGAGTAACCTTTGCTCCATGCTTTTGAATAAAGAACATCGAAATTAATTTTCATGGCTGTGATGGGTTTAAAAGTAATTTTTGCTGTTCCGCTTATTTCGCGCGAAGGATTCATTGCAAGCCAGCTTCCATCACCTGTGGAAGAAACCCTGATATCATTCGGATCATTATTATTGATATAAACTGAGTCGTAAATAGTATGTTCTTTTTTACCATAGAGGTAACCTTCACTTTCATCTAATCTTCCGCTTACAAAAAATGAAAGCATCCTGTTAGAAAACGGAATTGGTCCGCCAAGTGTAAACTCGGAAACCCTGTCGCTAAACGGGTTGAAGTCGTTGATATTATCAAAAATATCATCGCGGCTACTTACGAAATCACCTGTATAAAAGGAAACGTGCCCTTTAAACTTTTCTCCTCCTTCTTTAGTAACGGTATTAACAATACCGCTAAGTGCGTTTCCATATTCAGCATTAAAAGTACCGCTAACAACAGATAATTCCTGTATAGCATTTGTAGCAATTTGCACTGTCTTAGTAAAATCAAATGGATTGGCAATTGAAATTCCGTTAACAGTATACTGAATTTCATTGGACCTTCCGCCTCTTATATGAAGTTCACCGCCAGCGCCTTGTGTAACGCCAGCCTGAAGAGTTAATATTTGTGTAACACTTTCTACCGGCAAGGTCTCTATCTGAGATGCATCTACAGTCGTTTGAGACGATGTAAGGTCCGTCCTGATTAACGGAGTCTTTGCTTCAATAACTACAGTCTGAGTTGTGATAGCCTGTGAAGAAATCTCCACATCGATTTTTGTTGTAAAATCTACGGCAACTTTCACATTCACTATTTGTTTTTTTTGATATCCAACAGCTGTAATATTTAATACATAGGTGCCGGGGGGGATATTATTAATCATATAAAAACCATTAATATCAGTAGCAGCACCTAATGCAGTTCCTTCAACAACAACATTTACACCCGGTAATGGTTCTTTTGATTCTGCATCAATAATTTTTCCTGAAATTTTTCCGGTTGTTCCGGCTAGTAGTATTGAAGAGAATATAAGCGCAAAGAGGAAGATGAAACAAAGTAACTTTTTAATCATACGTACCTCATTCGTTAAGAAAGTAAATGAAATGAATCTATAACTAAAAGAATTGGACTTTATTCGATTTCAACCTTAGATAATTATGTAAAAATTTAGAGAAGAAAATAGTGATTGATTTTTCCTATGTCAATAAAAATTACTTGTTATTTTCAACTTCTGTATTTTAATAGTTACCATTATTATAATTTATGTAAATCTATTATTAAGGAAGTTAATATGGATCGGATTCTAAATACCTCATTTTGGGGAAATTCTGTCTTGGAGTATTTTATATTTGCCGGTGCTATAATATTATCTATCGGCATTCTTAAGTTATTTGAGTATTTCCTCTTTTACAGAATTAAACAAGCTTCGCTAAAATCCAGAACAAAAATTGACGATATGATTATTCAAAACCTGGGTAAGTACGCTTTACCGTTTCTTTATTTCATAGTGATTTATTTATGCTTGAACCTGATCAATGTTCAAGCCCATGTTAAAAAAGTAATTGATGTAGCTATAGTTATCATTTCGACATTCTTTGTAATCAGATTAATAGTCGCTGTAATTACACATTTTCTTAAATTTTACTGGACTAAGGGAGAGACAAACGGAGAGAGTGAAGGAAGTATAAAAGGATTAAGCACATTCATTAGTATACTTATCTGGGGAATAGGGTTGGTTTTTCTTTTAGACAATCTTGGTTTTCAAATATCGGCTGTTATTGCCGGATTAGGCATCGGGGGAATTGCAATTGGTCTTGCTGCACAAACCGTGCTTGGTGATTTGTTCAGTTACTTCGTAATCTTTTTTGATAAACCGTTTAAAGTTGGAGATTTTATAACTGTTGATACAAAAGCTGGCACCGTTGAAAAAATCGGGATTAAAACAACCCGCGTTGAAAGTATAACAGGTGAACAAATTATTTTTTCAAACTCAGATTTGACAAATTCACGTGTACATAATTTTAAGAAGATGGAGAAAAGAAGAATCGTCTTTAAATTCGGTGTAACTTATAACACATCCACAGATAAGCTAAGACAGATTCCGGATATAGTTAAGGAAATAATTAACACGGTTGAAGGCGCTCAATTTGACAGGGCCCATTTCTTTGCTTACGGAGATTTCAGTCTTGTATTCGAAATTGTTTATTACGTCTTAAGCGCAAATTACCTTGAATATATGGACTTTCAGCATGAGATCAATCTAAAGCTGAACGAAGAGTTTAATAAGCAGCAAATAAAGTTTGCTTACCCAACCCAAACGATATATTTAAATAATGATGGCGGAAAATAAATTAGGATTTTCTGTAAAAAGTGAAAATTGATAGTGGCAAATTAAAAAGTTAATTTTGTCCAGTTATTAAATGAAAATATTGGAGTAAAAAATGTCTTTCAAAGAAATTGTCCCTGCTGAACGTTGTGAAAATGTAAGGTATGCAATAAGAGATATTGTTGTTATTGCAAACCAGGTTGCTGCAACCGGAAAAGAAATGTTGTACTTAAATATCGGTGATCCCAACCTTTTTGATTTTGAACCGCCAAAACATATTGTTGATGCCACATACAATGCGATGTTAAAAAACCTTAACGGATATGCACCTTCATCTGGTATTAAGGAGGCTGTTCAAGCTATTGAGAAAGAAGCTGCCAGAAAAGGAATTGAAAATGTGCTTGATATTTTTGTTACTACCGGAGCAAGCGAAGCAATTGATATTGCTTTAACAGCTCTTGTAAATGAAGGTGAAAACGTTCTTACACCTACTCCGGGATATTCTCTATATCCGGCAATTACAGCCAAGTTAAGGAATATTGAAAATCCTTATTACCTTGATGAAAGCAATGACTGGCAGCCAAATATTGAGGATATTAAAAGCAAAATAAATGATAAGACCAAAGCGATTATATTAATCAACCCTAACAATCCAACTGGTGCATTGTATAAAACAGAAGTGCTTCACCAGATTGTTGAATTAGCGCTGGAACATAACCTTGTAATATTTGCAGATGAAATTTATGACAAGCTTTTATTTGACGGATTGAAACATACTTCGCTTGCATCATTAAGCAAAGATGTTTCGTGTATAACATTCGGTGGCTTATCCAAAAACTATATGGTGCCGGGATTTCGGATAGGCTGGGGAATTGTAAGCGGAAGAATGGAAGTTATGAAAAATTATATTGAAGCGATGAACAAACTTCTCCGTGCGCGTTTGTCTGCTAATCATCCGGAACAATGGGCAATAAAACCGGCGTTGGAAGGGGATCATACTCATCTTAAAGTTGCTTTGGAAAAATTAACAAGAAGAAGAGATATGACAGTAGAAATGTTAAATGCAATTCCGGGTATTAGCTGTGTTAAACCGGAAGGAGCATTCTATGCATTTCCGAAAATCGATCTTGAACAGACAGATGTTCACTTTGTGATTGAACTGATGAAAGAGACCGGTGTTGTTTGCGTTCATGGAACAGGCTTTGGACAATACCCAGGCACAAAACATTTCCGTGTTGTATTCCTGCCAAATGAACAAATACTTGAAAAAGCTTATAAGAGCATTGGCAGTTTCTTTGAGGAATATAAAAAGAAATATGCAGGGAAAGTAATTGTGTAATTTATCGTAAATAAATAAATTTCATCAAGATTCTTTGGAGGTGAAATATGATTGAAGTAAAGGAAGCTGTTAAAATAGCGATGAATTATTTTAAAGAAATTGTTCCTGATAAATATGACTATTTGAGACTTGAAGAAGTAGAGCTATCTGACGACAATAAATATTGGTTTATTACACTTGGTTATAATGCAATGGAAGATTTATTTGCATCAGGGATGATGATTCCTACCTCTCAATCAGAAAGACTATATAAAAGCATTAAGATAAAAGCGGATTCTGGAGAGGTTGTATCAATGAAAATTAGAAAAGTAGCTTGAAAAGGTAATGGATGATATTTCACATCAATTTCAAAAGTATCGACAAAAAGGAATTTTAATCGATACAAATATTTTATTGCTTTTTATCGTTGGGTATATCAATAAAGGATTTATTCCAAATTTTAAAAGGACTAAAATATTTACAATAGAAGATTTTGATTATCTGATATATTTGATTAACTACTTTGATAAAATAATTACTACACCGAATATTTTAACAGAGACTAGTAACCTTCTTAATCAGTTACCTGATCATCTCAAACAAGAGTATTACCAGAAATCTGCATATGTTATTTCGAAGTTAAATGAATATTATAAAAACAGTGAAATTATTTCTGGAAATGAATACTTCTCCAAATTTGGTTTGACTGATACAGGAATAATAGAAGAAGCCAAAGGCAAATATTTAGTCCTTACAGATGATTTGAAGTTATCAGGTTTTTTAACAAAGAATCATATTGATGTAATAAATTTTAATCATATTCGAATGATGAATTGGAAGTTTTAATTATTATTAGAAGTGTACCAGTTATTTGTAAGGTGATTTGATTTATTATCTTGTTTTTAACTGCCGCATCTTTATATTTGCGGCAGAATCTTTAAGGCAGGTGGGATCTTGAAAATATTAATTTTTGCAATACTTCTCTTTACAGCAATTTGTTCTGCACAGGATACTTCAAAATATTTCAGACTTGATCATACGTTTGTAAATAATCAAACACTTAATAATTTTTATCATACTGAAAAATCAGATTCAAGTGAAATAACCCGCCCGACATTTGGATCAATAGTTGGCGAACTACTTTTAGCTCCTGTAACAGGAGTAGTTTGCGCTGTGCCTTTTACACGAATACAAACTCTCGAGGCCATTCCTTTAATGTACTTAGGATATGTAATTGGAAGTTCGCTCTCTGTATTTTTATTATCTACAAGACAAAGTTCCGATGTGTCGTTCTGGGCTACATTAGGATTTGGATTTGCAGGTACAGGAGCAGGTATAGGATATCTTATGCTTGATAAGAATAGAAACTTTGGGGCAGACGATGGCATTGCGTTATTATCATTACCTGTAATTTTTGAGGTTATGTTTACGAATTTAATAATCTCCCAAAAGAACAATCATACTTCAACAAAATCGAATTCAGAAGTAAATTCATTTCAAAGATATTCCTATCGAGATATTTACAACAGCAAAATGTTATTTAAGTGTGAAGTTTTAAGGTTAAGATTCTGACATGAAGTTATTAACAATAT
>CAZIDB010000151.1:0-3314 GCA_964537965.1 uncultured Melioribacter sp.
CCTGGAATCATACAAGCGCCATCCTTATATAATGCGCTATAAAGTTGGTGTAAAAGAGAATGGCAAAATACAGGCGATGAAGATTGATGTAATTGCCGATGGTGGCGCGTATTCATCAATGAGTCCTTTTGTTACATGGCGGACAGTCGTTCAGGCAACAGGTCCTTATGAAATTGAAAATGTATGGACGGATGTTCGTGCTGTATATACAAATAATCCTTACACGGGCGCAATGCGCGGGTTTGGTTCTCCGCAGCCGATTTTTGCACAGGAATCTCTGATGGATGACCTTGCAATTAAACTTGGAATTACACCAGAAGATATTCGTAAGATTAATGGATTAAAAATTGGATCAATAACCGCAACGGGACAAAAATTAGAGAATCACGATGTAAATCTTGTTAAAGTACTGGATACAGCAATAGAAAGCACAGACTTTACAAAACGCTGGCTGGAGAACAGTTTTTATAATCGTTCACTTAGAACCGAAGAAAAATTCCAGATAGTTAAGGACCTGAACAAGTATGATATTCTTCTGAAAGAAAAAGATTTTATTGAACCGGAAAAACTTTTAAGGAAAGGTATTGGATTATCAATAAGTTACCGTGGCTGCTCACTTGGTGCAGAAGGAATAGATGCCGCTGCCGCTTACCTGAATGTTCAGCAGGATGGTTCAGTTTATTTACTGTCGGGACTTGCAGAAAACGGACAAGGATTAAGAACAACATTTTCAATTATTGCTGCTGAGGTACTTGGAATAAGCGTTGAAAATATTTTTTATCTTGAGCTTGATACCGGTATAATGGCAGATAGCGGTCCTACCGTAGCGTCACGTTCAACGTTAATGGGCGGAGGCGCAGTTAAAAACGCTGCCGAAGAAATTAAAAAGAGATTTGAAAAACTGCTGATTGAAAAATGGAATCTTAAAAAAGAAACAGAATTTATCTTTAAGAACAATGAAATTACTGTTCAGAACAAACCTGAATTGAAAATTACTTTTTCCGAATTATGCCGTTTAGCAAACAGCACCGGTGTAAGTATGTCTGTTATTGGGTGGTATGAAGGTCCTAAGGTTGATTGGGATGAAGAAACCGGACAGGGTGCCGCTTACTTTACCTATGTATATGGCTGTCAGGTTGCAGAAGTTACGGTTAATGTTGGAACAGGTGAAGTGTATGTTGATAAAATTACTGCGGTTCACGATCCGGGCAAAGTTATTAATTTACTTGGGGCACAGGGACAGGTGTACGGCGGAGTTACACAGGGAGCAGGTTATGGCCTTTGGGAAGAGATTAGCTGCCAGAATGGAATTATTCGGGAATTAAATTATGATCAACTCCTGATTCCAACCAGTAAAGATATTGGTGATATAAAAGCCATCTTTGTTGAAGGGGAAGATAAATACGGAGCCTGGGGGGGCAAATCTCTTGGTGAACCGACATTAGAGCTTACTACCGCAGCAATTGCTAATGCAATCAGAAATGCAACCGGTAAAAGATTTTTTAATCTTCCAATAAATCTTGAAGAACTTTTATTGCAAAGAAAACTTTACCCGGAAGACTTGAAACGAGGGAGCACGTAATGATTCCTGAGCTTGATTATATAAAACCAAATACACTTGATGAAGCCCTTGAAGTTTTACATCAGAATAAAAACGGCTCAAAAATAATTGCGGGCGGGACAGATATAATTCCCGGTTTGCAGCAGGGTTCATCAAGATTTAAAGATATAAATCTTTTAGTTGATTTGAGCGGAGTAAAAGAATTTGGGATCATTGAAAAACGGAATGATAAAATTGTACTTGGAGCAGGAATAGCTTTTTCCGATGTAGCAAGTAATAAATTACTGAACCAACGTTACCCATTGCTTGTAAAGGCTGCATCAACAGTTGGCAGTTTACAAATTAGAAACCGCGCGACTTTAGTTGGTAATTTTACAAACAATGCTCCCTGTGCAGACAGCGTACCCCCGTTACTTGTTTATAATGCGTTGATAAAAATACAGTCGTTGTTAAGTGTAAGGGAAATTTCTCTTCAGGAATTTCTGCTTGGTCCTTATAAAACCCAGTTAAAAAATGATGAAATTATAACGGAAATCCTTTTACCAGTTCCGGATAAAAATCTTAAAGGTGAGTTTTACAAACTTGGCAGAAGAAGAGCTGTTTCAATAAGCAGGATTACTTTGGCAATACTTGCAAGTGTAAGTAATTCATTTTTTGATGAAATAAGAATTGCTTCGGGTGCGGTTACTCCAATTGGTAAACGTTTTTATAACATTGAAAAATTTGCACTTGGTAAAATTTCACAGACGGGTACTTTCAAAGAGATAGCAATGGAACTTGGCAAAGAAGTTTTAGAATCAACAGGACTTCGCTGGTCGTCTGCTTACAAACTTCCGGTAGTACAGCAAATGATTTATCAATTGCTTGAAAGAAATTTTGGAAATCATAAATAGACTAAAAAAAATCAGATTAACATGAAAATCAATTTTATACTGAACAAGACAAAAATAAATATTGATGTTGAACCGAACAGAAGATTACTTGATTTGCTTCGCGAGGATTTTGGTTACACCGGTACAAAAGAAGGCTGCGGAATTGGAGAGTGCGGAGCGTGTACAGTTATTGTGAATAATAAAGCAATCAACTCCTGTCTTATGCTTGCCTGCCAGGTTGATGGCTGCGAGATTTTAACGATAGAAGGTTTGTCTGCAAATGGTGAACTGCACAGGCTTCAAAAAAATTTCCTGGAGAAGGGAGCAGTGCAATGCGGCTTTTGCACTCCGGGAATGATAATGTCTGCCTATGCTCTGTTACTTGAAAATCCAACTCCAACAGAAGAAGAAATTAAAGAAGCAATTGAAGGCAATTTATGTAGATGTACAGGTTATAAACAAATTATAGAAGCGGTAAAATCTTCTTGCGAATAAAACCGGGAAGCATTACGCTTGGTTTTGATAAATCATAAAATAAAATTAGATTTGAAAAAAATGCGAAGGCAGTAATATGAATGAGAAAAATTTATTGGCAAGGATTACGTCGGATAAAAATATTTTTGGGGGCAAACCTATTATACGAGGAAGAAGACTGGCTGTAGAACATATACTTGGAATGTTGGCTGCAGGTGATTCAATAGAAACAATTTTGGAAGGATATGAATGGCTTGAAAGGGAAGATATTTTAGCCTGCCTTACTTACGCCCAAAAAATTATTGCAAACGAAAGAATTGAACCGTTAACCTTTGCAGCGTAATGAAAAAAATTCTTCTTGATAGCTGTGTTTGGGGATTAGCAAAAGATGAGTTGAATAAACTTGG
>CAZIDB010000151.1:3414-11530 GCA_964537965.1 uncultured Melioribacter sp.
TTCTTCTTGATAGCTGTGTTTGGGGATTAGCAAAAGATGAGTTGAATAAACTTGGTTATGATGTGGTTTGGAGCGGGGAGTGGGAACAAGATCCCGGGGATGATGAAATCTTAAAGTATGCATTTTCTGAAAAGAGAATTTTAATTACGCTTGATAAAGATTTTGGAGAATTGGCAATAATTAAGAAGATACCTCATTGCGGTATAATAAGGTTGGTAAATATTTCAGCAAGAAATCAATCTGGTTATTCTGATTTTGTATTACAAAAATATTCTTCTGATTTGGAAAAGGGCGCAATAATAACAGTTAGTTCAGATAAAATCAGGGTAAGAGTTTAATAGACTTTACATAGAAATAGATTTTTTCTAGATTTTATTGTCTCCGATAATGTTGGTTTCCTTTAATCTCAATCGTAATTGATTATAGTTTTCAAACCGTATTCCTTTAATTCCAACCTTTGCCGCTGCGTCAATATTTCTTTGATGATCATCTATCAATAGACATTCATCCGCAGCAATATTTAATCTCTCAAGTGCTTTGCTAAAGGTGGATGGAAAATGTTTTGTCATTCCAAGTTCATAGGAGAAGATCATATGCTCAAAAAGATTAAGAAACGGGTGAATACTTTTAATATAATCAATCCATTCTTTGGAGTGATCCGAATGAAGTATCAGCTTATAATTGACAGATAATTTTTCAAGTAAACCCGGCATTCCTTCAACTTCGTTATGAAAATTATCTCTTATACACTTTTTTATTTCGTCAATATTAATTTCCCAATTGTGTCTTTTTACAATTTCTGTCAGGTATAGGTCTTCTGTAATTGCTCCAATCATATATTCATTAAACCAATCTCCGTAAAGAGATTGTGAAATAACTTCTATACTATACGGAATCTTTTCCGAAAGAACTTTTTCAACTCCAAGCACACCGGAAATCAGAACTTCGGATAAATCAAAGATTATATATTTAATCATTGAGCTTTCTGCTTTTTCCAATTTTCAAAATTTCTTTTCATCTGGGCAATGTGAATTGGAATATGTCTCTCGTAAATGTTAAGCCAGTCGTTCATTGTTATTATGCCGCTCTCGGAATGCTCAACAATGTTAGCCCACGTTTGCGGTGGAATATTTTTAATAAGTTTATAAGTTGTAAGGCGGAGCAGTCTGAAAAGCTCCAGAGCATCTTCAATGTTCTGTTCGTGGTAATTTAATTCTGATGCCCATAAATCCTGGTTATAGGCCATAACCATTGTGCCCGGTTCAGCTATAAATCTTCTGCAGCGAATGTAGCTGTTTGTTTCACTGTCTGCAATATGAATAATAATTTCATGAATGCTCCATTCAACCGGCGAGGGTTTAAACTGCCACATCTCTTTAGGCAGTTCATTTAATGCTGCAATTAAATTATTGAAAGCATTTCCGTATGATTCTATTTTTTCGTTTAGTTCTTCAGGTGTCATCCATTCCTCCGTTTTTCTTTACATATCTTACATAAAAGAAAAATTTTTTACAAGAAGCTCATCAGATTTTTGAATTTGATAATCTGGAGAGTTGTATTTAGATTAAAACTTGTAAACCGTTGAAACGGTTTATATGGATTATTGATTTATTTTTCACCCGTAGATAAATCTGCGGGCTACCAGATTTTTCCTATTGAGTGAACAAATATATCTCTTGTAGCCCACGAATTTATTCGTGGGAAATTAATGAAATGATGAATTATTAAAATCATATCAAAATCGTTTTAACGGTTTGTAAAGGGAGGGAATAATGTCGCATTCATTAACAAAAATCTGGATACACGGAGTATTCAGAACTAAAGATGATTCAATTCTTATTCGTTCGGATTTTGAATTTCAGCTTCATCAGAATATCAAGGATCAATTAGAAAATGAAATGGGATGCGGAGTTAGAATAATCAATGGGACTGAAAATCATATCCATCTTTTATTTCTGCTTAATCCGAATTATTCTATTAAAGACATATTCAAGCAAATAAAAGGAGAGTCTTCTCCTGAGTTTTGACAATTAGTGCGGTAAGAGCCTCCAAAGTTTTACCAAATTTACCAAGGGACTATCGGTAATATCATTCATTGGTGTAATCAAACAGACTTTGTAAAATATAAGTTTGCCTGGCAAAATGGTTATGGAGCATTCTCTGTAAGTGAATCATCTTTAAATAAAGTAAAAGAATATATTGGTAACCAAAAACAGCATCACAAAAGAATATCTTTTACCGATGAATATAATTTATTTATTGAAAAATATAAGTTGAACATGTTCGTTCTTGATAATAAATAATATTCCGGGAAGAAAAAATAAATTATCAACAGTGCTGTAATTTATCAAAACCGTTACGCCGGAGGTGTATAAATGAAATGGTTTTGATGGATTATAAATATATTTTCCACTCCCAGATAAATCTGCGGGCTATTTTTTAGATGAATACTGTTAAACCGGGTTTCCGCTTTTTATGACCTTTCCCGGCATTTCACCGGTATGTTCATTTTCTCTAATAACAATAACACCGTTCACAATTACGTAAGGAATTCCATCCGGATACTGATGTGGTTCAATAAAAGTAGCTTTATCCTGAATCCTGTTGTAATCGAAAATTACTAAGTCTGCATTTTTACCTTTTTCAATTCTGCCAATGTTTTTCAACCCGAGTTTATCTGCCGGCATTGAAGTCATTTTTTTAATCATTTCTTCAAGCGAACAAATATTTCTTTCCCGTACGTACTTTGCTATTGCGCGGGGAAAAGTACCATAAGCACGCGGGTGTGCAATATTTCTTGTCATTGGTGGATAAGGTGCATGTGCGCCGGCATCGGATGCAATCATTACACGAGGATGAGCCAGAATTGCCTCAGTGGATTTTTCTTCCATTCCGAAGCCAACCATAAGAACATTGTTTTCAGAATCAAGTATAATTTTTACCGCGGCATCAAAAGATGGTATGTTTAATTCTTTTCCGATCTGTTCGACAGTTTTTCCCTGGTAACCTTTAAATTCTTTTTTGCCTATTCCGGAAATTAAAATTCCGTTCCAGCCACCGTCAAGATTGGATACTTTTTTCTCTGCAAATTCCTGTAATTGTTTTTTAAGAGAATTGTCCCTTAATCGTGCAATAAATTTCTCTGTCCCGCCGTCTCTGGACCAGAGTGGAAACAAGTTTGCCAGTGAAGTATGGTAAGCAACATATGTGTATCTATCTGCATGAACTTCTAATCCTTCTTTGATTGCACTGTCAATTTTCTCAAGTACAGCTTCTGCTTTATGCCAGTTTGATTTGCCGGATACTTTCAAATGGGAAATAAGTAAACGTGCATGAGATTCTTTGGCAATTTTTATTGTTTCATCAATTGCTTCAAGTACGGTGTTGTCCTCGTTTCGCATATGAGTTGAATATAATCTGAATTCTTTAGGAGCGGCTTTGCACAATTCAATTAATTCTTCTGTAGAGGCAAAACTTCCCGGTGTATATTCTAATCCTGTTGAAACACCGATTGCTCCTTGCTGAATTGCAAGCAAAACTTCTTTTCTTATTCTATCCATTTCAGAATTATCAGCCGGGCGGTCATCAAGTCCAACAATTAATTCACGTATGGTTCCCAATCCAACCATTGAAGCAAGATTGACAGAAAAATTTTTCCCTGCAAGTTTGTCGAGAAATTCCCCTATTGTTCTCCAGGATAATTCTTCATTATAGTCTGTGCGAAAACTTTCCAGCTTTTTAGATTCGGGATTCGCAATTGGTCCCCAGGATTCACCATCCTGCCCGGCGACTTCTGTAGTAACGCCCTGCCTTATTTTGCTTTCTGCTTTTGGATTAATAAATAAATCAACATCAGTATGAGAATGAATATCGATAAAGCCGGGAGAAACGCAAAGACTTACTGCATCAATAATATTTGTTGCCGAAGCTTCTTTCAGATTTCCTATCTCAACAATTCTTCCGTCTTTTATTCCAATATCTGCTATGAAGGCCTGTTTGCCGGTACCGTCAATTATTTTTCCGTTTTTAATAAGGATGTCCAGCTCTCCGGATTTCAAAAATGAAATCGGAGAAGCACAAGCACTTAATAGAAAAGTTGAAGAGCCAAGTACTGCTGATGTTTTAATGAAATCTCTACGGCGCATCTTTGTCTCCGCTATTTATTTTTTGGTAGAATCAACTTTTTCTATTGCCCAGGTATTTAAGAAAGTCATCACACTGTCTTTGCTGTAACCTTTGCCGGATTCCAGTTTGCCTGTATCCTGCGAATGAAGAAATTTTCCATTTTTATCCAACACAAACAAATGGGGATAACCGGGTATCTTTGGGTATTTAGATAGAAACTTTTCGTTTTTATTTTCCGGGCTGTAATTAACTTTAACTACAACAAAATTCTCTTTCATAAAATTTTTTATGTCTGCGTTTTCCTCAAAAAATTTGTCAAGACGATGGCACCAGATACACCATTCACCACCTACATCAAGAATAATTCTTTTGTTGGTCGCTTCTGCCAGCGCAATTGCATTTTTAAGATCTGATTTCGGATTTCTGGACGGATCAAATTTTACTCTTTCGCTTTCAAGTGAATTTGGTTGCTGTGCAATTGATAGTGAAGATAATAAGATAAATAAGACCGGTAAAAGAGATTTTATTTTATTCACACTCTTCCTTTATTTTTCCGGCAAATTTAACTTTTACTATTTCTCTTTACAAGGAAAAATATTTTCTTGTTTTGTCCTATCAGATTTAAATCCTTTAATCTTAAATATCATCTAACTAACAAAAAAGGAAATATATTATGAAAATAAATGTTGGTTCATTAGATAAAACCATAAGAATTATTCTTGGAATTTTTCTTGTTTCAATGTTTTTCTGGGTAGACGGAGGTTTGAAATACCTTGGTGTAGTTGGATTAGTCTTTTTGGTTACTGCATTTGTAGGCTTTTGTCCTGCATACACTTTATTCGGCATTAACACCTGTAAAAGTAAAAAGTAACCTATAAATCTTTTCGCGGGAAGAATCCAGGCCTCGGCCTGATTGCCGGTAGATAATATTGCTTCAGCATAGATTTTGTTTTATCTTACTTCCGGATAAAATCAGGCATTAATGAAAAAGCTATGTTTCATTTTAGTTTTATTACTGTTTACAGGAACTGCTTTCACACAGCAAAGAACTAAGTTAAAAGATCATGCTTTTTCCCGTACAATGGTTATTACATTGGAAGGGGGGGTGACCTACGGTTTAACTGATTACAAAGATTTCATTCTTGATTATGCCGGTAAGGGTGAAATTGAATATTTCTTTCCTTCAACTTCGGCAGCATCATTTGGATTTAGAGCTTTCGGAGGCGGAGGTTATCTTTCAGGGAAAGATAAATCAATTACCATTATGCCGGGAGATGAAGAAAGATTACCATATTTTTATTCACATGATAAATTCCGGACTGATCTGATTTTTGCCGGTGCCGGACCAGTGTTAATGGTTTCCTTAGGTGATGTGGTTTTTCCGTATCTGTTTGGTGGTGTTTCTTATCTTCACTTTAAACCTAAAAATGATTTTGATTCTCCGTTACCAAATTCTTTTAAATACAAAAAAGATGTACTTAATTTTGATGCTGAATTTGGACTGAGGTTCCTTCTTGCAAAAAATCTTTCACTTAACCTTAGCGTTGCAGCCTTTTTTAATACAAACGATAATCTTGATGATGATTATTCAACAGATGAAAAGACCAACGATATTTTCTTTACATGTATGAGCGGTTTGTCTTTTTCCTTTTTTAATTATAAGGATGCTGATGATGATGGTTTCTATGATGATGAAGATGGTTGTATTGATCAACCGGAAGACTACGACGGCTTTGATGATAATGACGGCTGTCCCGATTTTGATAACGACAATGATAAAATTAATGATGTAAATGATAAATGTGCTAACCTGCCGGAAGACTTTGATGGTTATTTTGATGAAGACGGTTGCCCGGATTTAGATAATGACGGTGATGGAATCCTTGATGAAGACGATGAATGTCCAAATGAGCCTGAAGATTTTGATAACTTTCAGGATAAGGATGGTTGCCCCGACCTTGATAATGATAATGATGGAATCTTGGACAAGTTTGATAATTGTCCAAACGAACCTGAAACAAAAAATAATTTTCAAGATGAAGACGGATGTTATGACGAAAAACCACAGCCGGTGAAAAAAGTTGAAGCACCTAAGGAGATTATTCTAAAAGCAGGTACTACCTTTGAAATAGGTAAAGCGGAATTAAATCCTTCGTCTTATTATGAATTGGACAAGATTGTTGAAGTGATGAAAGAATATCCTGAATCAAAGTGGAGAATAGAAGGGCATACTGATAATACCGGTTCGGCAAAAAAGAATAAACAGTTATCTTTGGAAAGAGCAAATGCAGTTGCCATGTATTTTATAAATAATGGAATTAACAAATCAAGGTTTGAAATTGTTGGGTTCGGCAAAGAGCATCCGGTTGCAGATAATAAAACTGCTGATGGAAGGGCATTAAACAGAAGAGTAGTTATTTTAAGAATAAATCAGTAAATGGATTAAGTGAGTATCATGAAAAATCTTATATCAGTTTTTATCTTTTTACTTACTGTACTTTCAACATTATTTTGTCAGGAGAGATTAGAATTTATTGATGCAATTAACCAGGTTAAGCTTGAATATAAGTTTCATGGAAATGGGAATTCGACCGGCGCCGCAGTAGAGGGTACAATTAAGAACCCAGGGAAAGAAATAATCCAGGTAGAAGTAAATCAGCAGAAACCTCTTTTCCTTGAAAACAGCGGAGCAGGACAAAATTTAGTTTTATTCCAGCTTTTCTATTCAAACGGAAAATATCTGCGTGATGATTTTACAACATACCTCGAATTCAAACCGGACACAATTTATAACATCGTCGGCAATTCTTTGTGTTATAACTTTGAAAAGCCAAATCCTGAACCAAATGAAAACCTGATTGTTAAAATTTTACCGGATACATTAAAGACTTACGACTTTATTATTAAAATAAAAGACGCTATTGTCAAGAAAAAAACCACAATGAAACAAGCTCAATGCGCTTTGTGGTATGTGCAGGGAACCGGGCTGGATAAAATTAATACTAAATTTGAAATTGAATTAAACGAACTGGAAAAAATACGCGAATTAATTGAAGACTGAGTTTGTTAGGTTTTAAACATATATTTTTGTTTTGAAAGGTTATTTTTTAATAAGAAAAATGGAACACTGTTTAATGGACGGTATATAAATCTTTTTTACAAGTAGTTTTTACATCTTTGAAGTGTAATATCAAAAGTTTATTGAAAAATTCGATAATAACAATACTAAATATTAGCATGATTTTTGTTCAATTAAATTTTAAGCTTAAACTCGGCAAGGCACATAAATTATGAATACAGGGCAATTACTTTTAACAATGGGTGGAATGTTTCTGCTTGCAATGGTTGTTTTAAGAGTGAATAATAATTTTCTTAGAACAAGTGATATTATGTATAGCACAAAATATGGAGTTCTTGCTACTTCGCTTGCTACCTCAATAATAGAAGAGGCAAGCGGTAAAAAGTTTGATGCATACACAGATACGACTTCTCTTGATGATGTGGCTGACCTGACAGCACCTGCAAGCCTGGGACACGCCTGGGGAGAGCAATACCCTTTCTTTAATGATTTTGATGATTATCATAACTTTACTAAAACCGACAGTACATTACCTTCTGCTAAATTTAACATAAGATGCCGGGTTGTATACGTAGAACCAAGTGGGAATAAAATTGTAGAGGTTAATAAAAGAACCTGGTATAAAAAGCTTGAAGTTATGGTTACCAGTCAATCTATGAAAACCGGCAATAGGCAGGATACTATTAAATTATCCACTATGTTTAGTTATTGGTTTGCAAGATAAGAGGGAATTATGGGCTTTTCATCTTTAATTGATATTCTTGGTTCCATCATTATTGGTGGATTATTATTTATGATTCTGCTTAGGTTGACTGAAACCGCAACCCAGAACACCTATGAATATAGCGGAGAATTAACCGTTCAGCAAAACCTTGTTGCAACTGTTCAACTGATTGAATATGATTTCAGGAA
>CAZIDB010000152.1:0-11480 GCA_964537965.1 uncultured Melioribacter sp.
CTGTTGATTTTATAAAGATCGGGAAATTTGTTTAATGAAATTATATTTTACTCAATAACTTCTAATTTTAAGATTTACATTTTACATGCAACTGTAAAGAAGAATGAACTAATATTTGCGAAATTATATTATTCCATTTATAATTACCCACAAAATTTTATGAATTAAAGGAAGGTTTATAAAAGTTATTGATGAAAAAAATTATGGTTCTTTTCGGTACACGCCCGGAAGCAATTAAATTAGCACCGGTAATTCAAGAATTAAAAAGAGAAAAACGTTTCAAAACTTTAGTATGCTCTACAGGTCAACATAGAGAAATGCTTAGACAAGTATTGGATATCTTTAAAATAAAAATTGATGATGATCTTGATCTGATGAAACCAAATCAGGATTTGTTTGATATTACTGTAAATTCTCTTACAAAACTTAAAATGGTTTTAATAAATCAAAAACCCGATTTATTATTAGTACAGGGAGATACCTCAACTGCTTTTATTGCAGCACTTGCAGCATTTTATACAAAAATCAAAATTGGGCATGTTGAAGCTGGATTAAGAAGTTATAATATTTATAGCCCTTACCCTGAAGAAGCAAATAGAAGGTTTATTTCAGTTATCGCAAATTATCATTGGGCTCCAACTAATGATTCAAAAAATAGTCTATTGTCTGAGGGTGTCCCTGCTAAAAATATCAGCGTAACCGGTAATACTGTAATTGATGCTTTGCTTCAGGTAAAAAGACTTCTTCAAAAGCAGGGAGTATCAAAAAAGTTAGAAAAAGGATTGCTAAGGTACTTACCAAAAAATATCAGCAGCAAAAAATATATACTAATAACAATGCATAGAAGAGAGAAATTCGGAAAAGAATTTAAAGATGTCCTTTACACTATTAAGAAATTAGCTGAGACCAACCCTTACTTAAACTTTATTTACCCAGTGCACTTAAATCCTAATGTTAAAGGACCTGTGCACGAAATCCTGGATAAGTCAGCAAACATTTACCTTATTCCACCACAGGATTATTTAAATTTTATCTACCTGATGAGTAAATGCCATTTTATTATGAGTGATTCCGGAGGAGTACAAGAAGAGTGTTATGTATTTAAAAAACCGGTTATGGTTATGAGAGACGTTACCGAACGAAATGAAGCTATCAGAGCAGGTTATGCATTTCTTGTAGGTAGTGATCCAATTAAAATTATCCGGCAATTTAATTTAATTCAAACAAGATTAAAGAATGGATATCATTTCTTCAAGACTAAAAATCCCTTTGGTGATGGAAAAGCATCACATAGAATAATAAGTATTATTAGAAACAATTTTAGGGGGTAGAAATACAGTGTATTTCTATGACAAAATTTAATCAATGTTGATAAATATTATTACTCTAATGGAGTTCCACCTATTATTTTCTTAATTTTAGTCTCAATTTTTACAAGCCTTTAATTAAGAAATGATTGAAAATCGTGATATAGTAATTTTTGGAGATGATTGGGGTAGATTTCCCTCAACTATACAGCATATAGGAAGAATTCTATCTGAAAAGAACAGAATATTATGGATAGGATCACTTGGTTTAAGAAAACCAGAGTTCAAGTTTAAAGACTTAAAACGTATATATGAAAAAGCTAGATCAATTTTTAAAAAAAAGGAAATAATTAATGATAAAGCTGCTGTAATTGAATTACATCCATTCATCCTTCCATTTCATGATAATAAATTTATTCGAAGTTTAAACAAATACTTTCTGATTAATGCAATAAGAAAAAAAATAAAGGAATTGAACTTTACGAAACCAATTCTTTTAACATCTTCTCCAATAGTCGGAAAGTTAATAGGATATTTCGGGGAATCATCTTCCCATTATCTTTGTCTTGATGATTATACTTTATTCGAAGGTGCTTTCAAATCATTAACAATTCTTGAAAATGATTTATTAAAAAAAGTTGATAGTTGTTTTTCTGTCTCAAAAGTTTTAATGGAAAACCGTATACCAACTTCCGGCAAAAATTATTTTTTACCACAAGGAGTTGATACTTTACATTTCAATATAAATCAATCATCGATACCAGATTCAGTTAAATCTCTTAAAAAGCCAGTGATCGGATTTTTTGGATTATTAGCTCCTTGGATTGATATTGAATTAGTCAGTAAAGCTGCTATTAAATATCCTGAATACTCATTTTTAATTATTGGGAAAAAAGCCACTGAAATATCCAATCTTGAAAGTATAAGTAATTTAAAATACATTGGTGAAGTTCCATATACTGACTTGCCTAAGTATGCAAAATGTTTTGATGTGGGTTTAATACCATTTAAAGTAAATGATTTAACAATAGCTGCCAATCCAATTAAACTTTTAGAATATTTATCAATAGGTATTCCGGTCGTTTCAACAAAATTACCCGAGGTTGAAAAATTTAAAGATTTTATTTTTGTAGCGGAAAATGAAGATATTTTCTTGAACCTTATCAAAGATGCAGTAAACGATAATAATATGCAACGAAATCATTTGCGTATGAAAGAAGCTGAAAAATATTCTTGGTATACTATAACTGAACTTGTTGCCGATAAAATAATAGAAATCGAAAATGAAAAATAGAATAATTTATTAAAGTATATGAATTTTATAATAGTGACACAATATTATCCTCCAGTTATAGGAGGTGGTTCACAGCGCAGTGTAGGATTTGTTGAGGAATTAAATAAAAAAGGGATTAATGTTTATGTAATTACTCCGTTCCCAAGTTATTTAATGAGTAAAGAACAAACCAAAACCAAGTTTAAGTTGTATGAAAAAACAATTGAAAAGGAAATAACCGTATACAGAACATTTGTTTATGCGAATGATAGAGGGAATTTTTTAAAAAGGATGCTCTATTACTTGAGCTTTACATTTTCATCAACTATAGTAATTCTTTTAAAATTGGCTAAAATTGATTATGTGTTTACTGTATCACCTCCATTATTTACTGGAATTACAGGTATCATTGTTAAAAAGTTAAAAAAAGTAAAATTTATTTTTGACATTGGAGATTTATGGCCTGAATCAGCTATTCAACTTGGATTTTTAAAAAACAAGTCCGCAATTCATATGGCAGAGTGGCTGGAAAAGAAAATTTACAAACACAGTGATATTATAAATATAACGACAAGAAAAACATTTGATAAAGTTAAGGCTTTGCATCCGTATATAAAAAAACTCCTTTATATTCCAAATTTTGTTGACTGTGATTCATTAATTGGAAAAGAAAAGAATTACTCAATTATTAAAAAGCATGGTCTTCAAAATAAGATTGTAGTTGGTTATGCAGGAAATATTGGTAGTGCACAGGGATTAAATATAATGATAGCTGCAGCTAAACTCACAAAGAATTATTCCAATATTGTCTATTTAATTATTGGAGACGGCGTTGATAAAGAACTAATTGAAATGAATATATTAAAATACAATCTCGAAAATGTTCTTCTGTTGCCACCGGTTTCAAGAGAAGAAATAAGAGAATATATTTCAATTTTTGATTTAGTCGTTATTCCATTGGTTAAGAATGAATTATTTAAAATTACAATTCCATCAAAATTATATGAAAGCATGGCGGCTGAAATACCGGTTCTAATTTGTGTAGATGGTGAAGCACGAAGAATTGTTGAAGAATCCAATTGCGGTTATTACGTCGAACCTGAAAATGGGAATATGCTCGCACAAAAGATTTTGGAATATTCGGATAACCGAATTAATAAAGAGTTGGGTAAAAACGGAAGAAAACGAGCAGAAGATGAGTTTGACCGAAAAAAAGTTATTGATAGATTTTTTCACGAATTATCAAATGAATAAGAATTAAATCCTTGAGGATATAACTGTTTTACAAATAAGTATAAACGTTAGTTATTTTGCCTAAAAAAATCGAAATATTACTTTTATTGCTTACAGACTTCCTGATGATTTGCATCAGCTGGTTCGTATTTTATTATGTCAGGGTAGAAGCAGGACTTGTTTCTTATGTACTTAAACCTTCTCTTCTGTTGCCGGGATTTGTGATTTACTTTTACTGGTTCCTCATTTTCATTTTTGTGGGGATGTACAGAACGTGGTTTGCTCTTTCCCGCTTTGATGAACTATCGACTTTATTTAAAGCTTCATTCTTTGGCGTCTTTATTTTGTTTGTTCTTATCTTTGCAGATGATATGGCTAAACCTGATGCAACTGCTAAAAGCCGTTTTTTAATTTTTATTTACTGGGGATTATTCTTGTTCTGCGTAGGAACCGGCAGACTGTTTATCCGCGCTTTGCAGCGTCAGTTATTAATTAAAGGATACGGCAGAAAGAATGCATTGATTGTGGGATTTAATCCCCGCGCTACTAACTTACACGACCAGATACTTTATTATAAAGCTTTAGGTCTTGATGTTGTCGGATACATTTCTACTAATGGATTTTCTAAAAAAGACAGTTATAAAAATGTAACTGTGGTTGGTAAGGTAAATGAACTTGATGTTAAAATTGATGAATTGAACGTAAGGGAAATAATTATAGCGCTTGAGAAAAACCAGGAAGATATTATTCTTGATGTTATTTCAAAATGCGATTCCAAGAATGTCTCTATTAAAGTTGTGGCGGATTTGTATGAAATTATTAGTGGACAGGCACGTACATCCTTGATTTATGGCTTTCCTCTGATTGATATTAATCCGCAGTTAATGCCCGAATGGGAAAAGAAAATAAAAAGACTGATGGATATTATTATTTCTCTGGTGATACTCTTAGTAACTTTTCCTGTTACTCTTTTAACTTCAATTGCAATTAAAGCAGAAAGTAAAGGTCCGGTTTTCTATAAACAAAAAAGATCGGGAATGGGTGGAAAAGAATTTAGTATAATAAAATTCCGCTCAATGAAGCAGGACGCTGAAAAGCTTACAGGACCTGTCTGGTCTCAAAAGAATGATCCAAGAATTACAAGAGTAGGAAGGTTTATCCGCAAAGTAAGGATTGATGAAATTCCCCAGATGTTTAATATTCTGAAAGGTGAGATGAGTCTTGTTGGACCAAGACCGGAACGCCCATTCTTTGTTGAGAAATTAGCAGAGGAAATTCCTCTTTATAAAAAGAGATTAAAAGTACGGCCCGGTGTAACCGGATGGGCACAGGTTAAACATAAGTATGATGAAAATATTGAAGACGTAAAAACCAAGCTTCGTTACGATCTTTTTTATATTGAAAATATGTCTCTAAGAATGGATTTAAAAATAATTTTCAGGACAGTATTTGTTGTTCTTTTTGGCAAAGGACATTTTGAATAAAAAAATAGAAACAGATTATTTGCTGCTCTATAATTGAAGTCATTATGTTGTCAAGTGTTGTCATTAAGTAGTCATTTAGTGGTGTTTGTTGTGATATTTTGGAGGCTTTATGAATTTGGAAGAACTTCAGGTTTATCAGAAAGCTATGGAAACTGGTGAGCAAATTTGGAAGATTGTAATGCAATGGGATTATTTTTCAAAAGATACTATTGGAAAACAACTTGTTAAGGCAATTGATTCTGTTGCTGCAAATTTATCAGAAGGATTTGGCAGGTATTTCTATAAAGAAGAAAAACAGTTTTGTTATTATTCCAGAGGATCATTATTCGAAAGTAAAACCTGGATTACAAAAGCTCATAATAGAAATTTAATTGAGGATACAATTTTTAAAAATTTGGTTAAAGAAATAAACAGGATTGGAATAAAACTTAACAATTATATTACATCAATCGGTAAGAAAAGAAATTATTCAATACAACCTAATGACTCAAATGACGGTGAAGCCGAATGACTAAAAATGACAACTTAATAACGCGAAGTGAATGACTAAAAATGACAACTTAATGACGCGAAGTGAATGACTAAAAATGACAACTTAATGACGCGAAGCGAATGACATTTAATTAGCAAATTTAAATAATCAAAGTTCTGAAGTAACAATTAAAATAATTGAAATAAACTAACTGACAATTTTCCGGAGAATGTTATGAAAATTCCAATGGTCGATCTTAAAACTCAATATGAAACTATTAAAGATGAGGTTAATTCTGCTGTTAAAGAAGTAATTGAATCAACACAGTTTATTCTTGGTAAAAAAGTTGGCGAGTTTGAAAAAAATTGTGCGGAATATCTCGGAGTAAAACATGCAATTGCATGCGCAAGCGGAACGGATGCATTACAAATTGCTATGATGGCATTGGATATTAAACCAGGTGATGAAGTTATAACAACTCCTTTTACGTTTGTTGCCACTGCAGAAACTATTGCCATTATCGGTGCTGTTCCTGTTTATGTTGATATAGATGAAAAAACATATAATATTGATCCTTCAAAAATTGAAGCTGCTATAACTCCTAAAACTAAAGCAATTATTCCGGTTCACCTGTACGGACAATCTGCAGATATGGATGCAATTATGGCTATTGCAAAAAAATATAATCTTTTTGTGATTGAAGATGCTGCTCAATCTTTTGGTACTGATTATGAGGGAAAGAAAGTCTGTGGAATAGGTGACATTGCATGTACAAGTTTCTTCCCAAGTAAAAACCTTGGCGCTTATGGTGATGGCGGAATGATGTTCACTAATGATGATACGCTAAATCAAAAATTAAGAATGATTGCTGCTCACGGCTCAAAAGAAAGATATGTTCACGAAGTTCTTGGGGTCAACTCAAGATTGGATACATTACAGGCTGCTATACTTGATGTTAAATTGAAATATATTGACAAATGGAATAAAGCACGGGCAAAGAATGCTGATCTTTACAGGGAAAAACTAAAAGATGCCAAAGCAGTTACTCCTTATGTCGCTGAATATTCAACTCATATTTATCACCAGTTTACATTAAGAGTTGAAAACAGGAAAGAGTTAGCAGAACATTTAACCTCCAAAGGAATACCTTCTGCAGTTCATTATCCAATTCCATTGCATCAGCAGCCGGCATTTAAAGATGACAGCAGAAAATTTGATTTACCTGTTGCAGAGAAAATTGCCAAAGATGTTATTTCTTTACCAATGTTCCCTGAACTTACTGAAGAGCAGATTGATTATATTGCGAATGCAATAAAAGAATTTGTCGGTACAAAATAAACTTTTTTAATAAACCTTTGTATAAACTGTAAAACATTATTGAGAAACACGGTGAACAGTAAATCCTTATTAATAATACCAACATATAATGAAATAGATAACCTTCATAAACTGCTTCCTCATTTGCTTGAGACATATGCAGATCTTGATATTCTTATCGTTGATGATAATTCACCGGATGGAACAGCAAACTTTGTAAAAAGTGTGATAGCTGCAAATCCAAGAGTGAAGATAATTGAAAGAGCAAGTAAAATGGGTTTGGGTACCGCCTATGTCGCAGGTTTTAATTATATGTTAAGTAACGGTTATGATTATGCATTTCAGATGGATGCGGATTTTTCTCACGATCCTTCTGAAATTGCTAATTTCCTTATTACTATTCAGGATTATGATCTTGTTATAGGCAGCAGATATATAAGCGGAGTTAATGTTGTTAACTGGCCAATGAGAAGATTGCTATTAAGTTACTTCGCTAATAAGTATACACGTTTCGTTACCGGAATTCCTGTTGCTGATGCTACCGGAGGATTTAAATGTTTCAGAAGAAAAGTACTTGAATCAATTGATCTCACAAAAATAAAATCAAACGGGTATTCATTCCAGATTGAAATGAACTACAAAGCCTGGAAAGCCGGCTTCAAAATAAAAGAGATTCCGATTGTATTTGTCGATCGCATTAAAGGAAAATCTAAAATGTCTAAAAAGATTGTCCGCGAAGCAGTCGTTATGGTTTGGAAACTTAGATTAAGAAGTATTTTAGGAAAGTTGTAAAAGAGAAGGCTGAGTAGAAGGCTAAGGCTAAGTATTCTAATTTAACCTCAGCCTTAGCTTTAGCCTCAACCTTAATTATGAACAACATCGATTTATCAATAATAATTGTTAATTATAATGTAAAGGAATTCCTGCAAAACCTTCTTACATCCATTCAGAAAAGCTCGCTTAATGTTACTAAAGAAATTATTGTAGTTGATAATGCCTCTGATGATGGCAGCGTTGAAATAATACAGGAAAAATTTCCTGATGTTAAACTGATTGCTAACAAAGTTAATGTCGGTTTCGGTAATGCCAATAACATAGGTTTAAAACTTGCCTCCGGTAAATTCATTCTTCTTATAAATCCTGATGCAATTGTACAGGAAGATACCTTCCAGAAGTTGATTGAGTTTTTTAATTCAACTCCCGATGCCGGAATTGCTGGCTGTAAAGTCCTTAACTCTGACGGTTCTTTGCAATTAGCTTGCCGAAGAGGATTCCCCGGACCCTGGACTTCTTTTACTAAAGTAACGGGACTGAGCAAACTGTTTCCTAATAATCGTTTATTTGCAAGGTACAATCTTACCTATCTTGATGAAAATAAAACTTACGAAGTTGATGCAATCTCCGGCGCCTTTATGATGATGAGAAGAGAAGTGTATGAAAAAATCGGCGGGTTTGATCCTGAATTTTTTATGTATGGTGAAGACCTTGATTTATGCTACCGAACTCAGAAAGCCGGGTTCAAAGTTTATTATGTTCACACTACACAGATAATTCATTATAAAGGAGAAAGTACAAAGCGAAGCAACCTTGATGAAACAAAAGTTTTTTATGATGCTATGCATCTTTTTGTTAAGAAACATTTTTCATCTTCATTCCTTGTTCAGATTATTTTAAGATTTGCAATTGTTCTGAGAAAGCTTGCCGCATTTGTCTACTATTATAAGTTAGTCCTGCTTGCAATTCTTTTGGATTTTATTTTTTATGATATCTCGCTGCTGCTTGCTGACAAATTATATACATCAAGTCACTGGGGCGGTTATCCAAGTGAAAAGCTTTCGATAATTTTTACAATACCGGCAATACTGCAAATAATTCTTTCAAGTTTTCTTGGTACGTACAGGAAAGATTCTTTGTCTGTACTTAAAATTCTTTACTCGGTTTTTATCGGCTTTTTTATTATTTCTGCTACTACATTTTTCCTTAAGCAGTTTGCATACAGCCGCGCCATAGTTATTATAACCTATGCTTTGTTGTTTGTGTTATTACCACTATGGCGAATAATTGTTAAAGTACTTTTTCATTTGGGTGTTAAAGATGAAGCCGGTAAATCAAGGACTTTAATTATCGGTACTTCGGAAAATGCTGTTAGCCTTGCAGTCAGGCTTAAGAATAAATTTACTACACTTCACAGCATAGTTGGACTGATCGGTAACTCAAGAAAATCAATTGGCCAAACATTAAATGGATTTGAAGTTATCGGAAGTCTTGAAAATGTCGGTAAGATTATAAAAGAGAATAATATTAATGAAGTGATTTTTTCTTCAGTTGATATTTCTTATAGTGAAATTTTATCCGTTGTATCGAACAATCAGACTGAAAATGTGGAATTTAAAGTAGCCGGAAGTGAATTTGATTTTCTTGTGGGCAAATCTGCCGTAACTCTGCTTGATGATATACCGCTACTCGGAATCTCTTATAACATTTCTGGAATACCGCAAAGAATTTCCAAGTTTATTTTTGATAAAGCAATCGGTATTCCGGTTTTGATATTCATCTGGCCTTTTATATATTTCTTCCAAAAGCTTACAAAGCAAAGCAACAGTTTTACAAAGTTTGCCATTAAAATTCCGCATGTTGTATTTGGAAGTTATAGTCTGGTTGGTCCTCCTGTAAAACGGGAGCTTAATCTTTTTCTTGGTAAGATTGGACTGACCGGTTTATGGTTCACCGAAGGTTATGATAAAAACGATAATGAAGAAGCCCTTAAGCTTGATATATATTATGCTAAAAATCAGAATATCTGGCTCGATCTTGAAATCCTTGGCAAGTCAATAAGCAAAATGTTTAATGAAAGGAAAAGCTGATGGCCAAAACTATTTTAGAATTTGAAAAACCAATCCTCGAACTTGAAGCCAAAATCCTGGAGATGAAACAATTCTCCGAAAAAGTAGATATAAGTGATGAAATAGAAAAGCTTGAACGAAAAGTAAAAAAGCTTAAAGAAAATATTTATAGCAATCTTACCCGATGGCAGAAGGTTCAGCTTGCCCGTCATCCAGAAAGACCATATACATTAGACTATATAAATTTAATTACAAGTGATTTTATTGAACTTCATGGCGACAGGTTATATAAAGATGATCATTCGATTGTTGGAGGATTTGCCAAACTCGATTCATATAAAGTAATGATCATTGGTCATCAGAAGGGAAGAGACACAAAGTCAAATGTGTACAGAAATTTTGGAATGCCGAATCCCGAAGGTTATCGCAAAGCATTGCGTTTAATGAAACTTGCAGAGAAGTTTAATAAACCTGTCATTACTATGCTTGATACTCCGGGCGCATTCCCGGGAATGGAAGCTGAACAGCGCGGTCAGGCAGAGGCAATTGCAAAAAATCTTTTGGAAATGAGCCGGCTTAAAGTCCCGATAATTGTTGTTATTATAGGTGAAGGTGCAAGTGGAGGTGCGCTTGGAATTGGTGTTGGTGATAAAATCCTTATGCTTGAAAATTGCTGGTACTCTGTAATTAGCCCGGAATCATGTTCAAGTATTCTATGGAAAACATGGGATTATAAGGAACAGGCTGCCGAAGCATTAAAACTTACAGCGAATGATTTGCTTAAGCTGAAGATAATCGACAGGATTATTCCCGAGCCATTGGGCGGTGCGCATACAAACTATCAGCAGGCTGCATCAAACTTAAAAACTGCACTTCTTCAGGAGTTAAAAAATCTAACAAGACTAAAAACAGACAGATTACTTGATCTTAGATTCCAGAAATTTGCAAGGATGGGCGTTTGGGAAGAGTAGAGTGTTGATGACTGATAAATATGAATGAACCGAAAAGGAAAATTTATATTCACGAATTTTATTTGTCTATTCTTTGATTATATCTTAAGAAGTTTTAAACAAAGATAACATTCGCTGTGAACCTGAATCTTAATATAAAATGAATTACAAAAGTTTTACTGATGATTAACAAAAAAACTGAAATCCGCGTACGCTATGCAGATACAGATAAAATGCAGTTCGTATATAACGGAAAATATTTTGAGTACTTTGAGGTTGGAAGAACAGAATTACTTCGCTCACTTGGATTGCCTTATAAAGAAATAGAAGCGAAAGGTTACCAGCTCCCTTTGCTTGAAGCCGGAATTAAATATAAGAACGCGGGTAGGTATGATGATATTCTTGAAGTTGAGGCAATTGTGAATGAATTACCCAAGCCGGTAATTTATATAGATTACATCATCCGCAGAAACGGAACTGATGAAATTGTTGCAGAAGGATTTACAAAACATATTTTCATCAATATTGATAATAAGAAAGCAGTTCGTCCGCCTAAATTTTATCTTGATATTCTTTCACCGTATTTCAAAAATGAAAAATG
>CAZIDB010000153.1:0-10021 GCA_964537965.1 uncultured Melioribacter sp.
AAAGCTTGTTAGTCCCATCTTATCTACTCCTTATCTGTTAATGCATAAAGTAATCTGAACAGTAAAACTTTCGTCAGATTGCTTCCCCTCATTCAAAGATCAAATACATCGTCATAAACCTTAACTATCTACTAATTAGTTACTACTTTTGTCATTAATGCCAAAGGCAATTTTTTACCTCTTAAAAACGCTAATTATGAAAGACATTTTTATAAGGCTATGTTTGTCTGTGCTTTAAGTGCTGTTTATTTTACCAGCAACATTTTATTGCAGTAAATACCATGCTCTGTTTGCAAGGTATAGATATAAATTCCGCTTGGCAGAGACATTCCGTTAAATGATGATACGAATGAAATATTATAATCACCTGCTTCTCTGAACTCATCATTTACCAGCACAGCAACTTCTTCTCCGAGTGCATTAAATACTTTTAAGCTTACACTGCCGGATTGCGGCATTGAAAATCTTATAACAGTGGAGGGATTAAAAGGATTAGGATAATTTTCCAAAGTATATTTTCCGGGAAGGTTATTTTGATTTTCAACAATAGTTGACTGACCATTAGTAACAAAACTTTTAATTGCAGACCATTCACCTGTACCTGCAATGTTTGTTGAATTGACACGCCAGTAATAAGTTTTGTTCTGCATAAGGTTTGTCTTTGTGAAATATGTAAGATTAATTCCCTTCTTATAAAATAACGGAGATGCAAAGGTAATTGCAGTATCAACCTGAATATTATATGAAGTTGTTGAATCTGTTGGCTGCCAGGTAAATTGTATAGATGAATAATTCTGTGTTGCTCCGTCTGATGGCAATAATGCAACAGGCGCAGCCGGAGTGTTAACTGGAACATTCAACAAATATTTTCCAATCATATTGAGAAGCGGTGTGCTGCCGGAAGAATGATCCTGACCTATTTTCCAGATAATTGCTCCCGCAAGATTAATCTTATGAATATACTCGCATTTTAATTTTACTGATGTGGTATCATCATACACAATTATTCTTGTTTTATCTGCATCCTGCAGATAAGGTACTTTGCAAATATCATCCCAGTAGTACTGCCAGCCTGTAGTTAGTTTTTTGGCATTAGCATTCACATAAGAAATAGAAGAACTTTGAGACTGCGTAATAGCGGAATATAAAGCGGATGATTTAAAATTATAACCATAGAAAGGTATTCCAAGGCAAAGTTTGTTTTTAGGAATGCCGGCATTTATATATTGATTCAAACAACTGTTTGTTGAATAGTACTGGCTTGAGGAAGAATACAACGGAGAATTATGACCAGAGTTTGTTTCCCATGGGCCATAGAAATCATAAGTCATTATTCCGAACCAGTCAAGTTTATCCTTAAGTGCAGAAATGTTATAAACACCATTCCAGTCGGTTGAAGGAAGTGCAGCAGAAATTAATTCAATTCCCGCAATATCAAAAGCAGCTCTAAGCTCTGTTGCAAGAGCAACAAAATTTGCTTTGTCAGCCACACCCGGATATTCCCAGTCCAGGTCAATACCATCATAGCCGTTTGTACTACAGAACTCCACAAGATTATTTACGAACTTACGCCTCAGTGCGGTATCTGCACAAACAGGTTTAAAATTATCTGAGTTTCCCCAACCTCCCACGGCAGCAACAATCTTCACACCGTTATTATGCGCCTCGGTAATAAGATCAGGATAGTAGAACCAGTAATCTGTCCCAATGCTTCCGTTAAGGTTTGGCCTGATGAAAGCATGAGCTATATGTGTAAGTTTACTGTAATCTATTTGTTTGTGTGAATAAGACGAATAATCAGCATAGTAATAACCAACAACAATTTTATCAGATGGTTTAACAATCTGCGAAAGCAAAACGAGTGCAAAAAATAATTTTTTCATTATCTCCCTGTTTATTTTCAACCTGGCAAAAAATAATTCATCAAGTCAACACATCAAATGAAAATATTAAACAAAAAATTCTCTAAAATTTTACTTGACATTACAGGATTTGTTTGGTAATGAACTTCTCCTTTTGCTTACAAATTAAATTGATTCACCTTTCAGCAATAACAAGCATTTCATAATCCTCAGTAGTCAGTTTATCGTTCCTGCTGAATGCGCCAAGTTTTGCACCAAAGATATCAATCGTTTTATAGTTAAGTGATTTAAGCAGCCAGGTAATTTCCGAAGGCACATAATATCTTTCATTACAATACAGTTCTTTCGTATTACCTTCATCATCCTTAAATGTTGTAATGTTATAATCCCTGAAAGTCATCAGATCGAATGAATTATCTTTATATGTTGCATTTCCCTCTTCAATTGTGCTTGCAAGAAAATCTTTAACTGAATGAAACAGCGGGAATAGACCATTAAGAGTTGTAAAGATTATTTTCCCATTAGTTTTCAAAGTTTTGGTTACACTCTGCAGAATCTGAAAATTCATTTCATCTGTTTCCATCAGCGGGAAGGAACCTTCGCAAAGCATAATTGCAACATCAAACTCATTTTCAAATGGTAATGCCCTCGCATCCTGAACCAGGAAATTGATATTAAGATTACTTTTTATCGCCTTATCTTTTGCACAGTTTATTTGCGATTCAGAAAGATCAACCCCGGTAATATTATAACCGCGTTTTGTCAGTTCAATTGAATGTCTTCCGGTTCCGCAGCCAACATCAAGGATCTTAAGACTTTTGTTAAAACCAATTTCATTCTCAATAAAATCGCACTCACCCAAAGTACCATGAGTAAAAATTTCTTTATCATAAGTCTTACCGTAATTCTCGAATAAAGCTTCGTACCATTGTTTCATTTCTGTTCTCCCATCTTTTTTTCAAAATTAAACAATTGCAGCTAAAAACCATTAATAAAAAACAGGCAAGAGGGAAATGCTGTTGTCACTCTTGAAAATCTGTAGGAATGTTTCTGTAATGAAGTTAATAATAGGCTGAATCCTGAAACTACTGGTAAACTTTTTCTAAAAATTTTACCGATTATTTTTCCCCGTTTACCGATTATCCCTATCTGAATTTGACTTCCTGGATTATCTTTAGCACTCATAAAAAGAACACTTGTTTTAAAATGTGAACCATTGTTCACTTAATGATGTTCTGATTCATATTAATTTATTAAAACTGATATACATTGGAAGACACAAATACATTAACCAGAAAAGACAGAGAAAAGTTACAGCGTAAACAGGAAATAATGAAAGCTGCTGCGCTTCTTTTTTCACAAAAGGGATTCAACCATACAACCCTGGAAGAAATAGCGGTAAAAGCCGAGTTCGGAATCGGTACCATTTATAATTATTTCCAATCCAAGGAAGAAATATTCAAGAGCATAATTGATAATACATTCGACAGAAGTTACGAGATACTTAGCCAGTGTGTTAATGATACGCCATCTTTGGTTGAATTCTTTAAAACATATACAAGAAAAGTTTTTGAATTCTATGCTGATAACAAAGAAGAACTGATAATACTCGTAAGCTTTTATACGGCTATTGGCGAAGGACCTTCCAACTTAAGAAGAGACGCTTTCAATGCAAAGGATTGCAAACTTGATGAGTTGCTGAAGCAAAAGATTAAGGAAGGAATTAAGAACAAGGAGATAAGAAAAATAAACCCGGAATATCTCTACATATTTTATCATGGACTTTTATTTCCATACATAGCAAACTTAGTCTATCTTGGTAAGCTTAATAAACCGGAAATCAATCAACATATAAATTTTATTCTCGATGTAATTTTTAACGGAATACTTGTAAGGTAATTATAGGAGACAATGTGAAAAAAATATCTTTAATTATTTTCGTTCTTGCAGGAAGCATTTTTGCGCAGGTTAACGGATTGGTATTTAATAATATGCCCGATGGTTTAAGGCGTCCGGAGGAATCAAGAAAGATTCTGCCTGCTGATACAATCTCCCGCACGGAAATGAGACTTTCACTTAACGATGCAATCACTCTGGCAATGGCTCAGAATAAAGATGTTCTTATTGCAAATGAAGAATTGAAAAAAGCAGACGCGCAGATAAGCGAAGCTTACGGAAATGCTATGCCTAACCTTTCTTTCACCGGTCAATATCTTAGAAATATTAAGAAGCCTGTGCTTTTTATACCAGGGGGCACACCGTTTAACCCGGATCCAAATCCGCTTAAAATGGAATTAGCGCTTGATAATAATTATAGTGCCTCACTTTCTTTAAACCAGGTTTTGTTCAGCGCTAAAGTTAATACTGCAATACAGATTGCAAAGGAATATAATAATTACACAGAACATAATAGCCAGTCAACAAGAGAAGATGTTGTTCTGTCTGTTAAGAAAGCTTATTACGCAGTATTGCTTACACAAAAAGTTGTTGATGTTACAAAGGAAGGTCTTGAATTGGCAAAAGCAACTTATGAGAACTTAGATAAATTATATAAAGAAGGAATGGCAAGTGAATTTGATTTACTCAGGGCACAGGTGCAGGTTTCCAATACCGAGCCGATGGTTAGCCAGGCAGAGAATAATCTGCTTCTCGCAAAGAACGCATTAAGAAGTTTGCTTGCATTGGATTCATCCCAACCGCTTACGCTTACAGGTGATTTGATAATGGACGAAATTCCTGCAAGTATTCTTGATGAAGAAAGCTTACTTTCACTTAAGAGAAACAGCTCTTTATTGGGATTGCATTCTTATGATAAAATTCTTGATAAGAATATTACAATCCAGAAATCAGATTACTATCCAACGCTTGCAGCTTTCGGAAGTTATGAATGGCAAACGCAGGATAACGGATTTAATTTTAACCAGTACAATACGGCAAAAAGTCTGATTGTGGGTGTTCAGTTAACCTATACATTGTTTGATGGTTTTATGCGAAAGTACCGTACCGAGCAGGCGATAATTGAAAAAGATAAACTTGCGCTTAACATTAAAAAACTTGAAGACGGAATTAAGATACAGGTAGACGAATCAAGATTCAGAATGAACGATGCTAAGAAAAGAGTTGAAGCCCAGGCTAAAAGCGTAGAGCAGGCACAGAAAGCATTATCAATTGCTGAAGTTAGATTTAAAAACGGTTTGGGCACACAGCTTGAATTAATTGATGCCCGGCTTGCTCTCACTCAAACCCAGATTAACCGCGCCCAGTCAATCTACGATTATCTTGTTGCACGCGCCGACTGGGAAAAAACATCAGGATTTAACAAGATTCAATAGTTCAGGATAATGTAATCAGAAAGAAATTAATCAGGAGAATTAAAAAATGAAAAGTAGAATGGTTTATAGTTTATTATTGCTTGGAGCTTTTACTTACTTATCTATCGGATGCGCCAGCAAAAAAGAAGAAGCGGATGAAAATATAAAAGTTAAAAAATCAGATTCAGTTGCTGTGTTTGCAGAAAAACCTGAAGTGCAGAAACTAACAGTCACTAAAACTTATACAGGTACAATTGAAGGAGAACAGCAGGCAAATATTGTAAGCCAGCTTGCTGAAAGAATTGTTGAAATTCCAGTTCACGTTGGTAGTGTTGTAGGAGCAGGACAGGTTTTAATAAAGTTAGATAAAAGCGGCGCTACATCCCAGTATTACCAGGCGCAAAGCAATCTGAAAAATTTAGAGCGTAATCTTACAAGAATGAAAAATCTTTATGAAAGTGGTGCAGTATCAAAACAGAATTTAGATGATGTACAAACCGGTTACGATGTTGCCAAGGCAAACTTTGAAGCTGCAAAAGCTGCAGTTGAAATTACTTCTCCAATAAGCGGAGTAGTAACGGAAGTAAAATTAAATCCGGGAGATTTTGCTTCACCAGGAATGCCGATTATAACTGTTGCTAAAATCAATTCGTTAAAGATTAAACTTAGCATCGGTGAGGCTGATATTCCTTATGTTAATAACGGTCAGGTTGTTGATGTTTATTCCGAACTGAATCCTTCGATTAAGGCTAAAGCAAAGATAAATGAAATTTCAAAATCGGCTGACTTATCGACAAGAACTTTTGAAGTGAAAGCAATTTTTCCAAACTCAAAAGACCAGTGGTTCAAACCGGGTATGTTTGCCAAGGCTGATTTAACTCTTACTTCTTCAAGGGATATAACCACTATTCCAAGAGAATCTGTTATTTATACGAATGAAGGCCCGAAAGTATTTATTATTAAAGATGGAAAAGCTTACAGCCAGAACATTAAACTTGGATTACAAAATGAAAGTATGATTGAAATAACGGATGGACTTAACCCGGAAGTTCTTGTAGTTAAGGTTGGTATGAATAATCTTAAAGACGGTTCGGTGGTTGCTCTTTCAAATGAAAACTTACTTTCTAAAAGTAACTAAAAGGAAATTGTAAAATGAAATTAGCTGATGTTTCAATAAAACGCCCGGTCTTTGCAACCATGATGATTTTATCCCTGGTTGTGTTAGGACTTTTCGCGCTTACAAGATTGAATGTTGACTTGTACCCGGACATTGATTTTCCGTACGTAGTTATAACTACAGTGTTACCCGGTGCAGGTCCTGAACAAATTGAATCCGATGTTACTAAAATTGTTGAAGATGCCGTTAACTCAATTGAAGGGGTTAAGCATATTGAATCGCGGTCGCAGGAAAATGTTTCTATGGTTATTATAGAATTCCGGCTTGAGATTGACAGTAAACAGGCGGCGCAGGATGTAAGAGAAAAAGTTGCTGCCGTAAGAAGCAACCTGCCTGACGATATTGAAGATCCGATCATACAACGTTATGACCCGGCAAGCGAACCGATTATTACTTTAACCGTTTCAGGTGATCGCTCTGAAAAAGAATTAACAACATTAACAAAAGATGTTATAAAGAAGAGGCTGGAAAATGTGCCGGGTGTAGGTAACGTAAAACTTATTGGCGGTGCCGAAAGAGAAATTAATGTTAATGTAGATCTTGAAAGATTGAAAGCATATTCACTTTCAATTAATGATGTTATACAGGCAATCGGGGCAGCAAATGTTGAAATTCCCGGCGGTAACCTTAACCAGGGTTCACGCCAGCTTCTTTTAAGAACGATGGGAAAATTTAAAAGCATAAAAGATTTTGAAAGCATTATTGTTGTTAACGATAAAGGAAACATTGTAAGGTTGAATGAGATTGCTGAAGTGATTGACGGTGTAAAAGAAAGAACAAGCCTTTCAAGATTTAACGGTAATACGGCAGTTGGTTTACAGATTATTAAACAGTCAGGCTCAAACACGGTACAGGTTGCAAATGAAGTTGAGAAGCAGACAGCAAAATTAAAAGCTGAGTTGCCAGCCGATGTTAAAATATCCAAAGCACAGGATAACTCTGTTTACATAAGAGATACAATAAATGATGTTCTGTTTGATATTTTTTACGGCGGATTGCTTGCTGTAATAGTTATCTACTTATTCCTTGCTAACTGGAAAAGTACAATAATAAGTGCAGTCGCTCTTCCGTCATCAATTATAGCAACGTTCTTTGCAATGTACATGTTTGATTTTACATTGAATATGATGTCCCTGCTTGCACTTTCTCTTGCAGTCGGGTTATTGATTGATGATGCTATAGTTGTTATTGAAAATATTTACCGCCACCTTGATAAAGGTGAAACTCCTTTTGAAGCTGCAAAAGCTGCTACTGCGGAAATTGGTCTTGCTGTTCTTGCAACAACGTTTACAATTATTGCGGTGTTCATTCCTGTTGCATTTATGCAGGGTATTGTGGGCAGATTCTTCTACCAGTTCGGTATAACTGTATCTATTGCAGTGCTGGTTTCATTGTTTGTTGCATTCACATTAACGCCAATGTTATCATCAAGATGGTTAAATGTAGAAGATGAGCATCTTACAAAGTCAAAGAACATTCTTAAAAATATTCTTTACTACTTTAACTATTACTTCAACAAGATGAATGATGGTTACCGTAAAATCCTTGCCTGGTCATTAAGCCATCGTAAAACTGTTGTGGTCGCATCCATTGTTGTATTCATAGGTAGTTTAATGTTAGGCGGAATGGTTGGTTCAGCTTTCTTCCCGGAAACTGACAACTCCGAGTTCTATTTAAATATTGATGCACCCGCCGGTTCTTCTATTGAACAGACAGATAAAATTTGCCAGGCTGTTGAAGATAAAATTATTAAAAGGCCTGAAGTAATAAGTATGCTTACAACTGTCGGCGGAGAAAATACTTCTGCCAATAAAGCCCAGATTTTCGTTAAGCTTGTAAAAAAACATGAGCGTGAAAAAGGGCTAAGTATTATTATGAACGAATTGAGAAATAAACTGAAAGTAATTCCGGGAACGCAGTTCGATTTCCGTACTGAAAGCGGTCCCGGCGGTAATGATAAACCAATTACTTTTAGTATCAGAGGTGATGATCTTTCAAAGATTAACATAATTGCTGAACAGGTAAAGGAAATATCAAAAAATGTTAATGGTGCAGTTGACGTTTCAACAAGCCTTGAAGCATCCAAACCGGAAGTAAGATTAAATATCGATCGTGATAAGGCTTCAGATCTTGGCGTAAATGTTTACTCAATTGCTTCATCTGTAAGAGCTATGGTTGACGGGTATGTAACCACAAAGTACCAGGAAGGTAATGAGCAATATGACGTAAGGGTAAGGTTGAAAGAAGCAAACCGTAAATCAATTGCCAATATTCAGAACCTGATGATTATGAGTTACAAGCAGGGACCTAACAATGAAAAAATTAATGTGAGACTTGGTGACATTGCAAATGTATATGAAGGTACAGGCCCTTCAATTATTAACAGGTATAACCGTCAGCGTGAAATTAGAGTTGGCGCTAACATTGCAGGCAGGTTAATGGGTGAAGTGCTTGGTGATATTCAGAAAGAAACTTCAAAACTAAAATTGCCGGCCGGTTATGATATTAAAATTATTGGTGAAGCTGAGATGCAGGAAGAATCATTCCTGAATATCTTCATATCACTTATACTTGCCATTGTGTTCGTTTATATAATTCTTGCAATGCAGTTTGAAAGTTTCATGTTGCCGTTCAGTATAATGCTCTCGCTGCCTATGTCAATTATCGGTGCTGTTCTTGCTTTACTTATATCAGGAAGTGCAATGTCAATTATTTCGCTTATAGGAATAATAATGTTGATGGGTCTTGTAACCAAGAACGCAATCCTTCTTGTTGATTATACAAATGTTATGCGTGAGCGTGGGCTTTCAAGAACAGAGGCGCTGCTTGAAGCCGGACCAACAAGACTTCGTCCAATTTTAATGACTACACTCGCGATGATATTCGGTATGTTCCCTGTAGCATTCGGATTTGGTGAAGGTTCGGAATTCAGGTCGCCGATGGGCCAGGCAGTAATTGGCGGACTTATAACATCAACCTTATTAACACTGCTTATTGTTCCGGTTGTATATACTATTCTTGATGATTTTTCTTTTAAGAAAATTAAGAATGCCTTCGCAAGAGTTTTTTCTTTCGGTAAAAAGAAAGAAATATTACCTGCCACCGAACCGGTTTCAAATAAATAGTTTATATTTGTGGAGACGCATTTTATGTGTCTCCACATTTATCAACAACATTAGGTGCATCATGAAGATGGCATTTGTAGTTTATCGTGACGTTCTTGATGACAGGATTGATTCCTTATTACAAAAAGCCGGGGTTGATTTTTATACCGAATGGGAAAACGTTAAAGGCAAGGGGCATGAAACCACTCCTCATCTTGGAACAAGAACATTCCCGGGATTTAATTGCGTCCGGATGATTGCTTTTCAAAATGAAGAACAGCTGGAGCTTGTAATTTCTCTTGTTAAGGAATTAAATTCCGAAATAAAAAACAAGGATGATTACGCAAGGTTGTTCCAGATTCCTTTAGACAGAATTTTATAAACTATATTTTTTTAATTGAATATCTTAATTGTAAAGTAAAGGTTAAACCACAATGAGATTATTTATTCTTACAATAACTCTTATAGCTGCTACCTTTAATTTCTCGAAGGATAATGAGGCAAGCAATTATTTCAGGGTAATGACTTATAATATCCGTTACGCCGGTGATGTAAAAAGCGCTGGAG
>CAZIDB010000153.1:10121-11442 GCA_964537965.1 uncultured Melioribacter sp.
TTCAGGGTAATGACTTATAATATCCGTTACGCCGGTGATGTAAAAAGCGCTGGAGTAAATGCCTGGGAATACAGGAAAGATCCGGTTGCAAAAACAATACGTTTTAACAAACCTGATATTGTCGGGGTTCAGGAAGCGTTGAAAATTCAGCTTGATGATTTTAAAAAACTGTTACCGGGTTTTATTCAGGTTGGAGTTGCAAGAGATGACGGTAAAGAAGCAGGTGAATATTCCGCACTTCTAATAAATAAAAGTAAATTTAAAGTACTTGAAAGTTCAACTTTCTGGCTTTCTGCAACTCCGGAAAAACCATCAATGGGATGGGATGCAGCCTGTATGAGAATTGTAACCTGGGCAAAGCTTAAAGATGTGAATACAAATAAAATCATTTACGCTTTCAATACTCATTTCGATCATATGGGAACAGAGGCAAGAAAGAACAGCGCAATCTTGCTAAAGAAAAAGATTAAGGAAATTGCAGCGAATAACCAGTTTATTGTAACAGGAGATTTTAATTGTAAGAGTGATTCCGAACCATACAAGATATTAACTGACAAAGAAACTCTTCCTCTGCTGTTTGATTCTGAATTTCTTTCTGAGAACGGCAATTACGGAATGGATGTTTCATTCAATAACTTTAGTGATGAGCTTGAACCCAAAAATAAAATTGATTTTATTTTTGTAAGCAACAGGTTCAGAGTATGGCAGCATGCAGTCCTTGGTGAAAAGATGAATGGTCACTATCCATCAGATCATATGCCGGTAATAGCAGATGTTTATATTCCATAGTGTTTATAACTTCAACATTGGTTATTCAGTGTTCATTATTCGATATTGCCCTGAACAAGGCAAAGGCTTAGGCTAAGAAGAAATTGAAGGAAAATATTTATCATTCAATATTCAGCATTGGTTATTGGACATTTAAAATAGATGAATGATAGATATCCCTCTATCAATTTAAAATGTGCATCTCAGAAAATTATTTCCTCACCTGCCCCTTTCCATGAACAACAAACTTTGTACTGGTCAGTTCTGCAAGTCCCATTGGACCACGTGCATGAAGCTTTTGTGTGCTGATCCCAATCTCTGCCCCAAGACCAAATTCATATCCATCAGTAAAACGGGTTGAAGCATTTACATAAACAGCGGCTGAATCAACTTCGCGCAAAAATCTTTCACCGTTCGCTTTCTTCTCTGTTACTATTGCATCGGAGTGATGTGAGCCATAATGATTTATATGCCTGATTGCTTCATCTAAATCCTTTACAACTTTTACTGCAATTACAAGATCAAGATATTCTTTATACCAATCTGCTTCATT
>CAZIDB010000154.1:0-11275 GCA_964537965.1 uncultured Melioribacter sp.
ATCCAGAATATTTGATTTAAACAATGCTAAAACGAGAATTAAGCGACCAATAGAATTGGAAACCTCAATTAATCTTGAGACGAGAGATGCCCTTGTTGCAGAAGCAGAAGCTCAGTTAAAATATGATAATTATTTTGAGTGGAATGCAAATATTAATAATGTTGTTGTTCAGCTTAGAACTAATGTTCCTCATCTTTATGACTTCTGGATCGAAAACTGGTATCCCGCCCAGCTTAAACCGGAATTAAAACCCGACGGAATTATCTATGCTGCTTTTGGAGTAATTGGAAGAGAACCACACGCTTTTTATAATCCTGAAACAAATACTGGAATTTTGTTCAACACAGATAATTACGGCTCTTTGAGGAGCCTGGCCTTTGGTTTAGTTGCAGATATCGCAAATAAAAAATATGAGAAGAATACAATACGTGGTATGTCTGCAGATTATAAGGGAAACGGATTTGTTCTTATTGGTCCCAAGGGGGCAAAGAAAACGGAAATATTCTATAGCTTACTTAAAAATGATGATATTACATTTCATTCCACGGATATAATGTTTGTTTCGCTTAACCATAAAAAAATACTTGCGGAAAATCCTGAAAGAAAAATTTATATACCTACTTTTACTTCTGCTGCATTTCCAACTTTAACGGATCTATTCTACAGGAGCAAATGCGAGAATGTAATATCCAAAGCATCCGAATGCGAAACTCGGGACTGCCAGCAGCCAAACGGATGCGATATGGATAGCGGTTATCCTTATTGCTTTAAGGCTTCTAAAGATTCTTATGCAATGCTGGATCCTTACTGGATTGGCGGTATGTACAAACATCTTAAAGAAATAAATATCAGAACAATCTTTATAATGAAAAGCGATTCCGGCAATGAGCAGATAAGACAGCTTGATGCCCATGAAGCAGTGAGTATTTTGGAAAAGGGTTGGTCAAGCGGATTACTTACTCCGTCTGATCATAAAACTTTACCGTTTTATAATCTGCATTTCGTTGTAAATACTCCGGAAAAAATAGAAGCTTATAAAGCTTTTTACCTCGAGATATTTAAGAAGGCAAAATGCTTTCTCATAAATGTTGAAAAAGGGACTGATGAAGAAATCCAAAAGAGTATTCTTGATGTTATTAAGTAATTAATGAAAAAGACTGCCGTGATTAACACGGCAGTAAATGGAAGAACTTTATTTTTCCAATGCTTCAATCATTTTTTTAGCTACAAACTTATTTCCTTCTGCGCTAAGGTGAACTCCATCATAAGTAAGAATACCTTCGTGTAATTGTTTCGGGTTATTGGCAAGTTCATATTCTAAAAAGGCAGTTCGTAAATCGCATAAGGCTGTACCGGTTTCCTTAGCTACTTTTCTGCTTATATCAGCATATTCATCAAGCATCTTGTCAAGCTTGTTAAGGCTGTCTGATCGTTCTCCTACAACACTCGGAGTACAAAGTATAACACGGGCATTGTTCTCATTAATTTTGCCGATTAAAAATTTCAATCCTTCTTCAAATTTTTCTTTCGTTGTACCACCGATTTTCAAATCCCAGTGCCACACATCATTAATACCTATATAAATAACAACGATGGTAGGTTTTTTAGAAAGAACATCTTTATCAAGACGTACGATCAGGTCAGGAACCTTGTGCCCGCTTATTCCTGCACCAATTATTTCAAGATTCAGATTCTTGTACTTTGATGTCAGTGAATCCCGTACTAACCTTACATAGCCACCGGGTTTTTCTCCAAGTTCCGTAATTGAATCCCCAAAGAAAATAACTCTGTCGTTCTCTTTTAATCCTGATTGATAAGCAGCCATAAATAAAACAGTAATGGTTAATAAAATTGATTTTACTTTCCGCATGATTGTTCCAATTGTTTTTCCAAACATACTTAGCAAAAATTAACTACGCAAGAATACAATGTTGCAAGGATTGAAAGATGCAAGGATGGAAAGATGCAAGGATGGAAGTTGCAAGGATGGAAAGATGCAAGAATGGAAGAGGCAAGGTTGCAAGTCACTTCATTTTGATGAATTAACAACTCGCAATTTCTCAGCCAGAGGCTGATCCCGTTTGCGGGACAATTACCATTTTCCAATTTCAAATTGAACCGATGTCTTCTTAGCCTACGCCTCAGCCTTTCAACTTAATGACTATTTAATGACTACAAATGACAATTGCATTACCACTGCATTATAATTGAATTACCACAGAATAACAATTGAATTACAATCGGCTAAACAACTGCAAATAAACATTCAACAATAATTACTAATCAGTAGAGATTAGACCGTAACCTTAACCACAGCTTTATTTACATAGTCTTCAGAAACCATTGGAGCATGTGCATCTTCCGGAAAGAAGATTGCGAATGTTCCGGGCTTTAGAATAATCCAGTTTGATGGATTGTCGCCATAGAATCCAATATCATTTTCGGAATCGTAAACTTGCTCAAGTCGATGGCAATCAAAAGTAGATTTCCAACCGATTGCTTCTGTTCCGTTTATAACAAGTTGGATGTCAATGTAATTCCTGTGGAATTCTAATTTAGCCTCATCCTTTGTACGACCCTTCTTGTTTGAAACGATAAAGTAAATATTTTTCTTATCGATTTCGTAATTACCGTTTTCCATTTCAACTAAATCTAGATTTGAAATATGTTCGAAGGCTTTTGCGAGTCCCGGATGCAAACGATAATACTTGTAAGCGTTTTTTAACTTATCGATAATCATGGTCCCTCGTTTATATTATTGTTGTTATAAATATTATAACAATCAGTGTGAAAAAGTCAATTGACCTGTATCAAGAATATTTTTTCGAACACAAAAAATTGTTCGTGATAGAATCTATTTGTTCTTCAGGTATTCATCTATTGCCTGGGCAGCTTTTCTGCCAGCACCCATTGCCAATATTACTGTTGCACCGCCTGTAACAATATCACCTCCTGCAAATACACCTTCTTTGGATGTCTTCATTGTTTCTTCATTCACTACAATATTACCCCATTTATTAAATTCCAAATCTGGCGTGGTTTTTTGTATTATCGGATTAGAACCATTTCCAATAGCCACAACTGCCATATCTATTTCAAGGATATGTTCAGAACCTTTAATAGCAACAGGTCTTCTTCTGCCAGAAGCATCCGGCTCACCTAATTCCATCTTCTGAAGTCTGACACCTTTTAACCAACCGTTATCACCAATAAACTCAAGTGGATTTTCAAGTAATAGGAATTCAATACCTTCCTGTTTTGCATGATGTACTTCTTCTTTTCTTGCGGGAAGCTCTACTTCGGAGCGCCTGTAAATAATGTAGGCATTTTTTGCTCCAAGACGTTTTGATGTTCGCACGGCATCCATTGCAGTGTTGCCACCACCAAATACTGCTACATTTTTATCTTTGCAATCAAATACCGGGGTATCAAAATCAGGAAAGTTGTATGCCTTCATAAGATTAACGCGTGTTAAAAATTCATTGGAAGAATAAACACCATTCAAATTTTCACCAGGAATGTTTAGGAAGTAGGGAAGTCCTGCTCCTACTGCTATGAATACTGCATCATATCCGTTGGCTAACAGTTCGTCTATTGTATCTGTAAATCCTATAACCGCATTAGTCTGGAAATCAACACCAAGTTTACTTAGCGCCTCAACTTCTGCTTTAACAATTTCCTTTGGTAAACGGAATTCAGGAATTCCATAAACTAAAACACCACCAAGTTCATGCAATGCTTCAAATACACTTACATCATGACCGCGCTGAATTAAATCTCCCGCACAACTTAAACCTGCCGGGCCGCTGCCGATAATAGCAATCTTCTTACCTGTTTTTGGTTTTAGTTCGGGAGTCCTTATTCCAACATGTTCCCTTTCCCAATCTGCTACAAATCTTTCAAGTCGGCCTATAGCAACAGGTTCATTCTTTTTACCGACTACACATACTGCTTCACATTGTTCTTCCTGCGGACACACTCTGCCGCATACGGCAGGGAGGACATTATCTTCTTTTATTTTTGCTGCAGCGGCAAGATAATCTCCTTGAGCAACAAGAGAAATGAAATCCCTGATTTTTACACCAACAGGGCAGCCGGTTGTACAGGTTGGCTTAGGGCATTGAATACATCTTAACGCTTCAAGTTTAGCAAGTTCCTCAGTAAATCCTAAATTGACTTCTTTAAAATTCTTATTGCGAACGTCCGGTTCCTGTTCAGGCATCTGCTGCCTTTGTATTTTCATTCTATCTTTTCTTGAAATTTCTTCCATAGAAATCCTCGTGCTAATCCCCTCCAAAGCGGAGCGGGGAAATTCAAATTGAGTTTAAAAGTTTCGCGTTTAATTCGTTTAGTAATTAATTAGTTTGGATTGCTTTATTTAATTTGCATTCATGTTTTTCAAGAGCAGTTTTTTCCGAACTGTTATAAGTTCTGTTCCTTTGCATCAATACATCAAAATCAACTTTATGCGCATCAAATTCAGGTCCGTCTACACAAACGAAAACTGTTTTATTATCAACTGTAGCCCTGCATCCTCCGCACATCCCGGTACCATCTACCATTACAGGATTAAGACTTACGACAGTACGAATGCCAAACGGTCTTGTGGTTTCTGCTACAGCTTTCATCATTGGTATTGGACCGATAGCCAGTACAAAATCTATTTTTCTGCCTTCATCAATTAATGCTTTTAATTTTTGTGTAACAAATCCATGATAACCGTAACTGCCATCATCTGTTGTCGGATAAACCTCATCGCAGATTTGACGCATTTCATTTTCAAGTATTACAAGCTCTTTTGTTCTACCTCCGATAATTGAAATTGTATGATTACCTGCTTGCTTAAGAGCTACTGCAGTTGGATATGCAATTGCGGTTCCAACGCCGCCGCCAATACTTACAGCCGTTCCAAACTTTTCTATATGAGAAGCTTTGCCCAGAGGACCAACAACATCTTTAATAAAATCTCCGCCAGACAACATATTGAGTTCTTTTGTTGTTTTACCTATTCCCTGTACAATGATTGTAATAGTGCCATCATCAATATTTGAGTCGGCGATTGTTAAGGGAATTCTCTCTCCATGATCATTCAACCTGATTATAACGAATTGTCCGGCTTTTCTTTTGGAAGCAATTTTAGGAGCTTCAATTATAAACCGTTTTATGTTTGGGGCAAGAAATTCCGCTGATTTTATTTTATACATAGTTTTTGTTTTTGGCTGTTTGAAAAAACGTAGCGCAAATATAGTTATTTATAGGTAAAGACAGTAGAGTAATTATTATTTCTATAAAGGATAAACGGCTCTTGTTAAATACCTTTTAACATGAAGACAATTAAATCGGTTTAACGCCTTATTGCTTTTTAGAAACTAATTAATTATTTAACGGCAGTCATAATTCCTATTTAAGGAAAAGATATGAAATCACTGGACTTCCTTCATCAAAACCTTTTAGAACAGCACAGGGTAAAGATTGGATTGTTTCTTGGCCCAATTCTTTTTCTTTCCATTATTCTTCTTCCGACTCCTCAGAGTTTTGTATTGATTGCTCAAAAGACTTTATCTGCAAATGCAGGTGATGCCGGTGTTATCGAAGCAGCATTCGGGACGAAGGTTGTCCTTGCACTTTTAATGTTAATGGTGGTCTGGTGGATAACTGAAGCAATACCGATTCCTGTAACATCTCTCCTTCCGGGAATTATACTTCCGCTTTTTCAAGTTGCAGGTTTCGCAAATGGTAAAGCATATCTGTTTGATTCAAAAGCTGTTTTTTCAAATTACTCTAACCCGGTTATCTTTTTATTCTTAGGAGGATTTTTACTTGCCGCTGCAATGAGAAAAACAGAACTCGATAAAAGATTTGTTCTTTTCATTTTGACAAGAGGGAAACTTGCTGAAGATTCAAAAATGATACTGCTTGGAATAATGTCTGTAACAGGTTTCATCTCAATGTGGGTTTCAAATACTGCTACAGCTGCTATGATGCTACCATTAGGATTGGGAATAATAACTCAGATGGGAATAAGAGGAAGCGATTCTAAGTTTGGTAAATCAATTATGCTTGGTATCGCATGGTCAGCTTCAATTGGGGGAGTAGGGACAATAATAGGTACACCACCGAACGGAATCTGTGTTTCAATTCTAAGCAGTTCCGGTTACCCCAAAATCAGTTTTATTGACTGGATAAAATTTGGTCTGCCGTATGTCGCCATATTTATTCCTGTTGCATGGTATATCCTTACTAGAGTTTTCCCGGCAGAAATAAAAAATATTTCCGGTGGTAAAGAACAGCTTGTTAAACAAAGGAATAAACTTGGGAAATTAAAGAGAGAAGAGAAGCTGACGATAATTGTTTTTTGTATTGCAGTTTTTCTCTGGTCGGGCAATCCATTCTGGCAATATGTTTTACCTACATCAATAAACAATTTACTATCCGGCTTTGATGAATATGTTATTGCATTGTTTGCGGCTGCATTGTTGTTCATTATTCCGGTTGATTTAAGCAGGCACAATTTTGTACTTTACTGGGCAGATACAAAATATGTCGATTGAGGAACATTACTTTTATTTGGCGGAGGAATTGCACTTTCCGACGCAATGTTTAAAACCGGGTTAGCACAATGGATAGCAGACGCATTCGTAAGTCTCATCGGAAATCCTTCACCATTAGTTATTTTATTATTAATTATTTTGATGGTCGATTTACTTTCAGAGGTGACTTCAAATACGGCAGTAGTAACAATGATGATTCCAATAATGATATCAATAGCAAAGGGAATAGGAGCAGACCCGGTAACATTAGCAATCGGAACCGCATTAGGAGGATCACTTGGATTTATGCTTCCCGTTGCAACACCACCAAATGCATTGGTTTACGGTACAGGTTACCTCACAATGAAAGATATGATTAAGGGCGGCTTCTTACTTGACATATCCGGCTGGTTGATTTCAATTTTTATCTTGTACGTTTTTGCGTATAAGATTTTCGGAATAATAATTCTTTAAAATAAAAAAAGGCGGTTCAACTGAACCGCCTTTACACGACCCCTCATTACCCGGTTACTTCTGAAGTATCATCTTCTTTGAAATACTTACCGATGGTGTTGTTAATTTATAAATATACACACCACTTGTAAGTTCACTTGCATTAAGTGAAACATTATAGCTGCCTGCTTCAAATTCACCGTTAACGAGAACTTTAATCAACTGACCTAGAACATCATAAACTGCAAGGCTAACCATTTCTCTCTTAGCAACTGCAAATTCAATTGTAGTGCTTGGGTTAAATGGATTTGGATAGTTCTGAGCCAACTTAAATTCAGTTGGAATTTCATTGTTATTATTCTTTACGTCGGTAACGCTATTAATGCTTCTGTAGATGTTACCGTCATTTGTACCGGCAATAATTTTATTTGTACTCTTATCAGCAATGATTGTGCTTACTCCCTTACCACCCATACCTAAAGCTTCCCAGGTGATACCGTCATTTTCAGAGGAGAAGATTCCATTAGCTAAAGAGCTTACATATACCTTGTCATTTGAATCGAAGGTGATTGAATAAACATATTCGGCAGGTAAACCGTTTTCTAATTTAGTCCAGGTTCCTTCATTCTGTGATTGGTATAAACCTGAACCGTAAGTTCCTGCAAATATCTGGCCTTTAGAATTCTTTGCTAACGTCCAGATATAATCATTACCTACTGACATATTTGTCCAGATACCTTCAGAAGCTGAGTATTTTGAAACACCTGCTCCATAAGTAGCTGCAAGTACTTCATCATTATCATTAACAATTAAGGATTGAATAGCAGTATTTAATAATCCTGCATTTATTGCATTCCAGGTTTTTCCGTTATCAGAGGACTGATAAACGCCTTCACCCCAGATGCCTGCGAATAAATTACCGGATGCATCGCTTACGATAGAGCGAACATCTTTCATTGTTAATCCTGAAGCACTCCATGTCTTACCGTTATCTGCAGATGAGTAAGCACCGGATTCTGTACCTGCAAAAAGTTTTCCGTTATTATCTTTTAGTAATGACCAGACTGCACCGATCTTACTATCAGTGTTTAGAGCTTCCCAGTTTTCACCGTTATCTTTTGTCAGGTAGATATTTCCATTTGATGTACCGGTGATAAAGTTTCCGGATTTATCATTTGTAAAAGACAATACTGTAGAAGCTGCAAGGTTACCAACACTTTCCCAGCTCATTACATCAGAAGAACCACCACTACCGGATTCACTCTTGTTACTGCCGTCATTCTTTACAGTAACTATAGCTTTACCATAATCGTCTTCAGTTGTAATACCGTTATTCGGTGTTGAATCAGGATCATAAATAGCTGCTGCAGAAATTTCTGCAATGTTTATAATATTAGTCTCGGCAGGAATATTTCCTAGGAAGAGGGTATTATTAAACTGGCCAGATCCTGTCATTGATTTTGCAATTACCTGTCCGTTTACAACACCGGCAGGGTAATATAAATCTGCGAACGGAGCAAGTATTGAACCTCTAACATCAATTCCATGAATTGTAAGTGAGCTTGCTTCATAGAAGTTATAAATTACATTGCTCTTGTCTGTACCTTTTACAACAAGGCCGCCCATCCAGGCAACTGTTGTACCGTCAACATTAATAACCACAACACTTCCGTTCGGAACATCAATTTCAAAATTGTTTGCAACGGAAAGCTCAGCACCTGAAACGTGGAAAACATTCAGGAACGGATTTGTACCTGTAAGGAATAATCCGCCCCATTCAAATACTGTTGTTCCGTTAATAACATAATTTGAAAGTGTAGTTGACAGTGTAGTCAAATAAGCTGAAGCAGCAGGGAAGTCAATAGGTGTATCAAATCTTAATTCACCTTCTTCAATGCTTACACCATAAATCGGTAAGTTAGTTGAAGCAGGGCTTGGTACAACGACATTACCATTATATACTCTTCCCGATGTATATTGTAAATAACCACCAACAATTAAAACATCCTGCGGAGGATCTGTTGGTGTAAGTTTATCTCCTACAGAGTAACCACCTAATGTAGCGTTTCCGCCAACTGCAACTTTTCCTTCAGTATCTGAGGAAGGTTGATTAAGATCTTCAAGTATAAATAAGTTAAATCCGGTTGCAGGACCTAAGTCGAATGTACCGTTGTTAATCTGATCAACTTTTACTTTTACGGTTATTGATAAAGTAGCTGTTGTACCACTGGCAAGGTCACCAATCGTCCAGATTCCAGTGTTATAATCATAGCTACCAAGTGAGGTGCTTGAACTTTGATATTCAACACCAACCGGTAATACATCTTTTACTGCAACACCGGTTGCGTCACTGCTGCCGTTGTTTTTAACTGTAATTGTGTAAGTAACTAAATCACCGTTCTTAGCGTCAACTTTATCTGCTGTTTTAGTTAACTCGAGATCAGCAGTTTCGCAAGAAGGAGGAGGACAAACCCACGGATACCAGTAATAATCAAATCCGGTTCCATTGTGAATTGGGTTACCGTCGCAATCAAGAACATTAACACCTACATGAACTTCAACAAACTGGTCATCACATTTAACACCAGGCCAATCTGCTTCAACTGTAAAGTCTGTACTTCCGTTAATTTCAATAGTCTGGTAATGTGTTGTTAAATCATAACCATTATCTGTTGGAGCAACTATTCTCCATGCTAATTGCAAAAATGCTTTGCTTGGATTTGGAGTTAAGTCAACATGACCTGTTACAACAACTTTGCCTGCTTCTATTTTACAGATTGCTTTGGAATTGTTCTGGGCTCCTTCAACTGTAAAATAAGCGCTCCAGTCTTCAACACAGGTTTCTCCACAATTAACTGTAACAGTAGCGCTGCTTTGATCTGTAACATAAGCCGAATTATCCTGAGGATGACCTTCGGCAGTTGCAGTATTCTTTAACTCGCCGCAGTTTTCTTCAGTTGCAGTATAAGTTTTTGTAAATGTTTTAACAGCACCTGGATTTAATGTGAAATGCTCAATTATATAAGGTGCAACCGGATTCAAAAGAGGATCTTTTACATCAACTCCACCGGCTAAAACTATATCACCGCAGTTTTCAACTACGAAGGTATAAGTTATCTGATCACCAGGTTTAACAACTGCCGGAGATGCAGTCTTAACTAAACTGATACAGGTTTTATAGTAACCGAAGTCAATAGTAAGATTATCAGCATTAGTAATTGTTACATAGACAATTTCATTTAATAAAGCATCACTATCTTTGTCATCAGTACCAATATCTTTTTTAGTAACGTACCATTTTACTCTTGATGTGCTTTCAAGAACGCCGCCGGATGTATAGTTAGATGCGGCTACTCTTACACCATAAGTTCCTGCACATAAATCTGAGAATAAATATAATCCATTTGCATTGGTGAGAGTAGAAGCAATTACGCTTCCGTTCTGTAAAAGTTCAACTTTAACACCGGGGATTGCTGCTTCGCCTTCATCTTGTACACCATCAACATCCGAATCGTGCCATACATAATCACCAATTTTATAGTTACAAACAACCGGAACGTAAATTCCAGCATCCCAGGTTAAATCGTTTTCACCTGCGGTTAAAGCAGTACAAATAGTCTTACCAACAGCATCAATATCAGAATCCACTGCATCATCGGTGCCTGCATTTGGTATTGTAATTGCGTAACCTGTTGGTATTGTGAATAGGACATAATAGTCACCAGGATTGAGATTTTGGAATAAGTAATTACCATTTGCATCTGTAGTTGTTGTTGTCACAAGAACATCTGCACAGGTATAAAGTGTAACTGTAATATTCGGAACACCATTTTCACCGGCATCCTGAATTCCATCCTTATCTATATCTAACCAGACTTTATCACCCAAAGATGCTGGTGTTAAATACATACCTGCATCCCAGGTTAAATCGTTTTCACCCGCGGTTAAAGTAGTACAAATTGTTTTACCAGCAGCATCAATATCAGAATCAACTGCATCATCGGTACCTGCATCTTTTGTTGTAATAGTATAACCGGAAGGTACAGTAAATACAACATAATAATCACCAGGATTGAGATTTTGGAATAAGTAATTTCCATTTGCATCAGTTATGGTAGTGCTAACCAGTACATCTGCACAAGTGTAAAGATTTACAGTAACATTAGCAATTCCATTTTCACCCATATCCTGTATGCCGTCTTTATCTGTATCTAACCAGACTTTATCGCCCAAAGAAGCTGGTGTTAAATACATACCTGCATCCCAGGTTAAATCGTTTTCACCCGCGGTTA
>CAZIDB010000155.1:0-11187 GCA_964537965.1 uncultured Melioribacter sp.
GATTACCTGAATATAATTTATTTACCCGGCTCAGGTGAATTAACAGTATTTGTTGCCGCAGTCATCGGCGCTTCACTTGGATTTTTATGGTTCAACTCTTACCCAGCCCAGATTTTTATGGGTGATACGGGCTCGCTTGCTCTCGGTGGCGCATTCGGAATTTTAACGATACTTATTAAGAAAGAATTACTAATCCCGATTCTTGGCGGAATATTTTTCCTTGAAACGTTATCATCATTAATGCAAAGAGTTTATTTCAAGTACACAAAAAGAAAATACGGTGAAGGCAGAAGAATTTTTAAGATGGCTCCTATCCATCATCATTTTGAAATGCTTGGCTGGCCTGAACCGAAAATTGTAATCAGGTTTTACATTATAACAATTATTCTTGCGATTATAAGCTTAACATCATTTAAGATAAGATGAAAAATATACAGGGCAAAAAAATATCAGTTATAGGTGCGGTTAGAAGCGGAATAGGCGCGGCAAAGCTTGCAAAAAAACTCGGTGCTGTTCCGTTCGTAAGTGACTCCGGCTCCAGACAGAAATTGCATGATGCAATAAAATTGTTTGATGAAGAAGGCATTAAGTATGAATGCGGCGAACATACTGATGCCATCTATGATTGCGATTTTATTATAACAAGTCCGGGTGTTCCGTCAGATTCAACTGTACTGAAGAAAGCTTTGGATAAGAATAATAAAATCTACAGTGAACTTGAATTCAGTTCATGGTTCTGTAATGGAAATGTCTTTTCAATTACAGGTACAAACGGCAAAACTACCACGACTACATTGTGCGGTCATGTGTTCAATTTCTGTGGATTAAAAACTTATTTAGCCGGAAATATCGGTTATGCATTTTCGGAAATTGCATTGGACGTTAAAGAGAATGAATGTGTTGCGCTTGAAACTTCAAGCTTTCAATTGGATAACATTGAAGAATTTAAACCGAAAATTTCTGCAATCTTAAATATTACTCCGGATCATTTAGACAGGTATGATAATAATATTCAGAATTATATAAACTCGAAACTGAGAGTCTTTGAAAAGCAGGATGAAAAGGATTATCTAATTCTAAATGCAGATGACAAACTTACTCCCGGGGTAATCTCAAATAAAAAAGTTAATGTTTTATACTTTTCACTTGAGAAGGAAGTTGAGAACGGTGCTTATCTTAAGAATGATTTAATAAGCTTTGTAAGAAATGGAATAAATGAGTTTACCTGTGGTGTGAATGAAATATCTCTTAAAGGTGAACATAACTACGCCAACGCAATGGCTGTTATTATAATGGCAAAATTATTTAATCTTGATAACAAAAAAATAATTGAAGCTCTCGGTAACTTTCCGGGAGTAGAGCATAGGCTTGAATTTGTGAGAGATATTAATGGTGTAAAATATTATAATGATTCAAAGGCTACAAATGTAGATTCCGTATGGTACGCATTAAGAAGTTTTGAACAACCGGTATTTCTTATTCTTGGCGGCAAAGATAAAGGTAACGATTACAACCAGATTAAAAAGCTTGTAGAAAGTAAAGTAAAAAAGATTTATGCAATTGGTTCATCTGCAGAAAAAGTTTTTAATTTTTTTCATAAATCGGTGAAGGTAGAACTTAAAGGAACAATTGATGATTGCATTATTGCGGCAAACAAGGAAGCGCGTGAAGGTGAAGTAGTTTTATTATCCCCTGCCTGTGCAAGCTTTGATATGTTTGACAATTTTGAGCATCGCGGGAAGGTATTTAAGGAAGCGGTTAATAAATTATGAATATTAAATTTCTATATCGGACGATAATGATTACAATCATCTCCTTTATGATTGTCGGCTCCGCTTTGGTTTTAAGTGCAAGCAGCTTGTTTAGTTTATTGAAGTTCGATAGTTACTATCACCTGTTCATTTCTCATCTCGTAAAAGTTATACTTGCCATTGGCGCTTTGTGTGTATTTGCCCTTATTCCTTATGATGTTTATAAGGATCATACTAAAAAAGCAATATTTGCTGTGGTAGGACTTTTAGTTCTTACACTTTTTATAGCTCCCAGTGTAAAAGGAGCTGGCAGATGGATAAATCTTCATGTCTTCTCATTCCAACCTGCGGAAATTGCAAAGTTTGTTCTCATTATGCACCTTGCATATCTAATTGAATCCAAAGGCGAGGATATAAGAAATTATAAAAAAGGTTTTATGTATGCGCTCATCTGGGTTTTTATTGTTGCCGCATTAATTGTCATACAACCTAACGTAAGTACAAGTGTTATTATAATTATTGTATCGTTCACAATGCTTTTTGTGGGAAAGGCTAAGTTATTGCACATTGCCTCAACTTTAATAGTAGTTGGATTTGTTGCAGGTGTGGTTGCATGGAATATGCCTCACTCGCATAAAAGAATTGAAGCGTTTATAAACAGTCATGAAACCGGTCAGCAAATAAATACGCAGGTGCTTCAGGCAAAAATTGCATTAGGCAGCGGCGGAATTTTAGGCCGGGGCATTGGCCACAGCCGGCAGAGTGATTTATTCCTTCCGGAATCTTACAGCGATTTTATTTTTTCCATACTTGGTGAAGAGGTTGGATTTATTGGAGCAGCGGTTGTTATTGTTTTTTATCTTATAATTTTTGTCTCTGGTGTTTTAATTGCTAAAAAAGCAAAAGATAAATTCGGCCAGCTTTTAGCATTCGGAATTAGCTTCATGATAATTCTTAGCGCGTTTATTAATGCTGCGGTTGTAACAGGCCTATTCCCAACAACAGGAATTCCTCTGCCGTTCATCAGTTATGGAGGAACCTCAATTATTTTTACCTGTGCAGCAGCCGGTATAATTATAAATATTGGTATGGTCACTTATAAAGATTCAATTAAAAGAGCTTCGGTTAAACATAAATGAGCCAGCGCAATAAATATCGTTTTCTTTTTGCCGGCGGAGGAACAGGCGGACATATTTTTCCTGCCATTGCTGTTGCGGAAAAAATTAAAATGTTAAAACCGGAATCAGAGTTTTTATTTATCGGCACTAAAAATAAAATAGAGTCGGAGGTTGTCCCAAAGGCTGGATTCAAATTTAAATCCATCTGGATAAAAGGATTTGCCAGAAAATTCAATATCCGGAATTTACTGTTTCCACTAAAGCTGGCTGTCTCTCTTTGTCAGTCTATCTTTATAAATCTAAGGTTTAAGCCGGCGGTTGCTGTGGGATCGGGTGGATATGTTTCGGGTCCAGCCATTTGGGGCGCATCATTTTTAGGAGCAAAAATTATTTTGCTTGAACAAAACAGCTATCCCGGTGTTACAACAAGAATGCTTGAGAAAAAAGCAGACGAGATTCATATTAGTTTTGAAGAAAGCAAAAAGTATCTAAGAGCTAAGCATAAACTTTTTGTCTCCGGTAATCCAGTTCGCGCAGAATTTCAGCTTATAGATAAAACTGAAGCAAATAAAAAGTTTAATCTCAATAAAGATAAAAGAACAGTCCTTGTACTTGGCGGTAGTCTTGGTGCGGGAAATATAAACTCTGTCATTAAAGATTGTCTTCCTGCATTGGCAAAAGAGAATGTTCAGGTAATCTGGCAGACTGGGAAAGATTATTACGAGAACTATAAGAATCTTTCATCCGGTGATGTTGTAGTTTGTCCGTTTATTGACGATATGAAAGCTGCTTTTTCTGCATGCACAATTGCAATCTCAAGAGCAGGAGCAACCACCATTGCCGAAATAACTAATATGGGAATTCCTACCATATTTGTTCCATCACCTAATGTCGCTGCTAACCATCAGTATTATAATGCCAAAGCCTTGGCAGATGCCCGTGCAGCAATTCTGCTTAAAGATGATGAGATTAAAAATAATTTACTTGATGCTGTTTTGAACCTGATATTTAATGATCTGGAACTTGTTACCTTAAAAGAGAACGTGAAAAATTTTGCTAAACCCGATTCAGCTTATGTTATAGCTAAAAGAGCAATTGCATTGGCGGAAATGAATTAAAGTAAGGTGAGATTATGACACAGGAAAATAAACAGGAAATAAGAATTTTTAAGTATAATATGTCGTTCTATTACCAATCGACTATTATTTACTTTATCGCTTTTGTGTGTTATGCCATTCTTGTAGGTCAGTTTGGTGTTGATGAGTTCAAATTAATTACGCACGACCCGGTAATTTATTTCTTTGCTCTTGTCGTACTCTTATCAATAATAATTTTACTTTATAATTTGTATTTAAGAAGGCACATAGAGATTACTGAGAATGCAATTCTATTTAAGAAAGGTTCTAAGGAGAAGCAAATCAGAATCTCTGATATTAAAAGTATTGGAATGACGAGAGAAAAAAAGAATTATAAAGCAACAGCTTTTACTGTTGTAAAGATTCATATTAAAGATAAAAGATTTCCGATTACAATAAGACCATTTGATTTCGAAAATTCTCATGCGCTTATGGAATTTTTAGTTGATATTAAAAAGCGGACAGGAAATTAATAATGTTAGGAAAGTATAAGAAAATACATTTTGTTGGAATTGGCGGCATTGGAATGAGCGGCATTGCAGAAGTGCTTCACAAGAAAGGTTTTGCTGTTTCCGGCTCTGATAAAGAACTTAGCTCAGTAACTGAAAGACTGGAAAAGCAGGGAATCAGAATTTACAAGGGTCACAAAGAAGAAAATATTAACGATGCGGATCTTGTTGTTTATACATCAGCGGCAACGCAGGAAAATCCTGAAATTATTGCGGCTAAAAGAAAAGGAATTACCGCTGTTAAAAGAGCGGAAATGCTTGCCGAATGTATGCGCGGCAAATATGGAATTTGTATTGCCGGTACTCATGGCAAAACTACAACAACTTCTATGGTAGGATTGATATTAACCGAAGCAGGAGTTGACCCGACAATCTTAGTCGGAGGAAATTTGAAAGCACTTGGCGGTACTAATGCAAGACTTGGTAACGGTGAATTTATAGCTGTAGAAGCGGATGAGTTTGACAGGACATTTTTGAAATTAACTCCAACCATTGCTGCAATTACAAACTTAGAAGCGGAACATCTTGATACTTACAAAGATCTTGATGATATTAAAAAAACGTTCGTCGAATTTGCAAATAAAATTCCCTTCTACGGTTTTGTTGCAATTTGTACCGATGAGAAAAATCTCAAAGAGATTAAACCTTCTATAAAAGGAAGAGTTATTACTTACGGAATGGAAGAAGGTGCCGAAGTTAAGGCAATAAATATTATGAGCACAGAAAAATCAAGTACCTTTACCGCAAAATATTTTGGTGAAGATCTTGGTGAAGTCAAACTGAATATTCCCGGTGTTCATAATATTAAAAATTCACTGGCCGCTTTAATTATAGCAAAGGAATTGAAAATAGATTTACAGACAATTAAGAAGTCTCTTGAGTCTTTCAGAGGTGCGGACAGGCGATTTGAAATAAAATATGATAAAGAAATAATGCTTATTGATGATTATGCTCATCATCCGACAGAAGTTGCTTCGACTTTGGATGGGATCAGAAAAGGCTGGAACAGAAGATTAATCGCTGTCTTTCAGCCTCACTTGTTTACAAGGACAAAAGATTTTGCCGAAGATTTTGGCAAGGCTTTTCTGAACTCCGACATTTTTGTTTGTACAGATATATATCCGTCCAGGGAAGAACCCATTGCCGGTATTACAGGTGAATTAGTTGCTGATGCAGCTAAAAAATCAGGGCATAAAAAAGTTATCTATGAAAAGGATAAAACGAAACTGCCCGAAGTATTAAAAAATATTGCATTAAATGGTGATATAATAATTACAATGGGCGCCGGCGATATATGGAAATACGGCGAAATGTTTTTAAAAAATTATTTGAACAAAAATTAATAACTCTGAACAACACAGATGAATAACAAAGGAAAGATAACCGGAATTCTGCTTTTTACAGTGATGCTGCTTGGAGTAGTCTATCTTTCCGTGGTTAACAAAAGGATCGATGAAAAAATAAAATCGATTGAGTTAACGGGTAACAATTATTTAACCAAAGAACAGTATTTAAAATTTTTAAAATTAAATAACATTTATGATTTTAAATTTTTATCTTTGCACATAATAAAAAGTCGTTTTGAAAAACATCCGTACATTGATAAAGTAGACGTCAAGTTTAGAACCAGGAATGAAATCCTGGTTAACATACATGAGAAAAAATTTGAAGCAGTTTTACTGAAAGACTCATCTGAGTTTCTTATTACAAAAGAGTTTGAATTGATTCCTAAAATTTCCCCGATAAGAAACTTCGATCTTCCGGTAATCTATAATCCGGAATCAGACCGTTCGATGAAGAGTTTTTCCTCATTTAAAAATGACGATATAAAAACTGCATTCAGAATTTTAGAATCTGTTAAACTTATCAATTCCGGTCTTTATAACGATTTGGCGGAAATAAATTTACGTCGGGGGCACGACATAGTCTTGGGGTTCAGAGGATTTGATTTCCCTGTTGTGGTTGGCAGAGGTAATGAAACCGAGAAAATATTATACTTCAAACAAGTTTGGGACAAACTTAAGGATAAGAATGTTAACGAGCTTGATATCAATTATATCGATCTTAGATTCGATAAAATTATTTACATCGGTACAAATGATACATTAAATGTGGTAAAAGGCGTTTAGAATGAAAAAGAATATTATTGCAGGGTTAGATCTTGGAACTACAAAAGTGGGAGCTATTATTGCGGAAAAGAGTGATAATGTTATTGATGTACTTGGTTTTGGCGTCGCTCCTTCAGAAGGCTTGAACAGAGGTTTAGTTGCAAATATATCCAAGACTGCCGAAGCAATAAAATCTGCAATGGATATCGCACAGAACAGAGCAGGCATTGAAATTAAAGTTGTTAATGTTGGTGTTGCAGGCGAACATATTACAGGTTTAAGACACAGAAATTATGTAACCGTTAGTAACCCGGAAAAAGAAATTACCCAGGATGATCTTAACAGGTTAGAAGCAGATGTCAGAACAATCCGAATTCCTTCAGACAGGCAGATACTCCACATAATCCCGGAAGAATTTTCTATTGATCACCAGGGTGGAATTGATAGTCCGCTTGGTATGTGCGGTCAAAGATTGGAAGCGACAAATCATATAGTACTCGCTTCGGTTCCGGCTATTCAGAATATTAAAAGATCAGTTGAACGTGCAGGATTCATTGTTAAAGATTATATACTTCAGCCTCTTGCATCAAGCCAGGCAGTACTTGAAGATAATGAAAAAGATCTTGGAATAGTTCTTATTGATATAGGCGGCGGCACAACTGATATTGCAATCTTCCACAAGAAAAGTATTAAGCACACAAAAGTTATTGGTGTTGCAGGCAACCAGGTTACCAATGACATCAGGGAATCACTTGGTATAGTAACCGAAGACGCGGAAAGATTGAAGAAAGAATATGGCTTTGCAACCGAAAGCGCAATTATTAAAGAAGAAGATATTTATATAAAAAGTGTCGGCGGAAGAGGAAATATTAAAATTCCTTTAAGCCTGCTTACGCAAATTATAAGTGTAAGAATGAGAGAGCTCTTCAGTTTAATTGATAATGAAATAAGGCACTCTGGCTTTAAGAGTAAAGTGAAAGCAGGAATAGTATTAACCGGCGGAGGTGCTTTGCTTAAAGGTTGCAGTGAATTAGCTGAAGAAGTTTTTGGATTACCCACAAGAATTGGTGTACCTCTGGATTTAGGTACAGGTCTTTCAAAAGAAATTGAAAGCCCTGAGTTTGCAACTGTTGCAGGTTTGGCAAAAGGAATTCCGGGCGCCGGCTCTTCTGAAACTATGATTTCTGTTAGAACACAAAAAAATAAATCGAAAAAAATAACAGACATATTTAAAAAAGTACAAGATTTTTTTGATGAATTATAAATACCACAACAAGGAGGACTAAATGCCGTTATCTTTTGCTACTCTCGATCGGGAGCAGCCCATGTCCGCACAACTAAAAGTAGTTGGCGTAGGAGGTGGGGGATGCAATGCAATCGAAAGTATGATTAAGCGCGGCTTAAAAGGCGTTGAGTATATCGCAATTAATACCGATGCTCAGGCCTTGTTTAATAACAGCGCTTCTCATAAGGTTCAGATTGGCGCAAAACTAACCAGCGGACTGGGCGCGGGTGCTGATCCTAATGTAGGGAAAAAAGCTGCCGAAGAGGATAGGGAAAAACTATCCAAAATTCTTGAAGGCAGCGATATGGTTTTTATTACTTGCGGTATGGGCGGCGGAACAGGAACCGGTGCTGCTCCTATTACTGCTGCTATTGCCAAAAGTCTTGGTGCATTAGTGGTGGGCATTGTTACTAAACCTTTCCGGTGGGAAGGTAAGAAACGTATGCTTAATGCCGAATCTGGTATACAAGAACTTAGGCAGTATGTTGACAGTTTAATCGTAATTCCGAATGAAAGATTGTTGAATATTCTTGATCGATCGACGCCGGCATCTTTGGCGTTCGATAAACCGAATGAAGTTTTATATGAAGCTACAAGAGGGATCGCAGATATCATTACAATCGGAGGAATGATTAACGTAGATTTTGCCGATGTCCGTGCGGTTATGAATCAAAGCGGAGAAGCTTTAATGGGTTGTGGTATTGCAAGCGGTGAAAACCGGGCTGTTGAAGCCGCACAGAAAGCAATATCTTCTCCGTTGCTTGAAGGCGTGAGCATTAAAGGCGCAAAAAATATTTTACTGAATGTAACCGGTTCAAATTCCCTTACTATGCAGGAAATTGATGACGGCAATAAAGTTATTTATGATGCGGCAGGTGAGGAAGCTAACGTTATCTTCGGCTGGGTTTGTAAAGAGGAAATGAATGAATACGTTTCTTATACTGTAATTGCAACCGGATTTGATTCTGCCAAAGCTTATAAGAAAGAACCGACTAAAATTACTAAACAGGAATCTATGCCTGTATCAGGTTTCAGAGGCGGCTTTGAACAAAATGAATTCCAGTTTAGTGAAAAGGAAGACTTAGATGTTCCTACTATTTTCAGAGTGAAAGGTTCTAAGGCTTCTCCTGTTGCTGCAGATGAACATCAATTGCCGGTAAGCGGATTTACGATTGATAAAATAAGAAGACAACAGCTTGATAAAAATAAAATTCAGGAAGAAAATATTGACGATGAGGACAGCTCATCCTTCTTAAGGATGATGATGGACTAAACAGATTTACTGTTTACAATTTATTAGTGATCATTTAATTCACTAATAAATTGTCAATAACAAGTATTCAATTAAAGGGTTGGAAGATTTCGCCTTGTTGTGGTTGACAGGAAGAAATATGATTCCTTTTCTTACAGAAATCTTCTACCTTTTTATTTTTTATTTCACTTGAGTGTTTAACCTCAGTAAAGAAAATCCTGGTAACCTGCCGCAAACTCTTCATACTCTTTTGCTACCATAATTGGATCTCTCTGCGTAATTGTTAACGCAATTTCAAATGAGTTTAACCTGCCAAGACAAGTATAAGCTTTCGATAATTTTTCCGGTATGGCAAACCTCTGATGAATGCCGGTAAATATTCCAGCAAAAGCCGTAAGAACAGCAACGCTTCCGCAGGTTAATTTCCAGGCAGGCCCGCCTTGCCCAACCAATGGTCCTAATGCAGCAGTCAGTCCTGAAATAAGAGTAGCCAAAGCGCTTGCAAAAATGCTTATGTAAGTGTACCTGCTGTTTAATTTCTTTAGTTCTTTTACAGTTGCTTCCAGCTTAAACTTGTTGTTGTTAACCTTAGTTAAAATGAAGTCTCTCTTTTCTTCCATAGCTCATACCTGCTTACTGACCTTTAACAAGAGTTATACTGCCGGATCTGTATGTTAAATCTATTGTAGTATCATTCTGAATTGTACCTTTGAATTTAACTTCACCCTCAAATCTCCGCACATTAAATTCAATTGAGCGGTTAGTAAAAACACCATACAACTCAGAATTGAAAATGTTTGAGTCGGGATATTCTTCAAAGCCGGTAAATAAACCATGACTTACATTTTCATCACTTGTTGAAAATGAAAATGTATGTTCCTTGTTCTGTTTATCGTGCCAGATATTCTCTATCTGCGGAACATACGGTGCATCAGTAAGATTAGAATTTTCCGAACAGGAAAACGAAATAAAAAATAATATAAAAGGAAAAATACTTTTGAGCTTTTTCATAACTTATTCCTTTCATTAAGATTCTTCCTTTAAGTGATTGATAAGGTTGTTAACTTTTTTTTCGAGGACAGGTATTCTTGTCTCAAGTTCATTTACGATTGAAGTAATTGCGCCGATTGTTTTCGATTGCAATTCATTTCTTTCATCATCATCTTCAATAAATCCGGAATTGATTTTATTTATAATTACAATCTCTTCATTCAGCTTAAGAATATATATTTTGTGTATTTCGTCTATCCCAAAATCTAATGCTGAAATAAACTCATCCGCCAGGTTCTTATTCTCCCAATAAATTGAGATATCATTCTGGTATGCAGGTTTCGTATTATTAAGTTGATTGAAGACAGAGTTATATTCCTCAATTGAGTTAGTCAGTTCACTTAAAGCGCTACTGTTTTTTAATGCAAGCGTTGAAACCAATTTAAAAGTATTGGCAAGATTCTGAATCTTAAGGATATATTTTGAAAGTACTTCAGAGATTGCAGCAAACTTATCACTTCTTTTTTCTTTAGTAATGATTGACTTTAAGTACTCCTCAGATAATTTTCTTTCGCCTGATTCTTTTTTAACATAAGAATCAAATAATGTTTTTAACTCAGATTGAGCAAGGCCAAGTTCAGTAAGTAACTTTTCAAGCTTTGAATAATTTTTAGCAACCTCCTCCGGTTTAAGATTCTTCTCCTTGTTAAAAGATTTAGATATAACAACCTTAAGAACACTTTCTTTATTTGCCGGAACTGGAATCCTTGAATCGATTGGATATACTAATTTCCACTCAGTACCAACAGTCTCTACCTCAAGCAGGTTTATATTTACAGGTATCTCAATTTTAAATTCACCGGAGTTAGAAGTAACAATATTTCCGATGGAGATAAAACGCAGATTAATATTGCCAAGCGGATTTTTATTCTCGTCGTACACTTTTCCGGTAAGTACAATTGTCTGAGAGCTAAGTATTGGAGTGAAGCTAAGTAGAAGAATTATTTTTATGAAGAGAATCTTCATTTTCTGCTTTCA
>CAZIDB010000156.1:0-11184 GCA_964537965.1 uncultured Melioribacter sp.
CAAGCAAAACATGTTCAAAAGTTGCTGCTTCAGCATCCCTGACTTCAATAGCCTTTTTGTTCCTGCGCTGTAAATCCGTATTTAATTCGCGGGCTTTATTACGGAAAAGCAATTGGCCTAATTTGAATTTAGAACCACCCGGTTCTAGAACAACTACCATTTGTCTTAACTTCTCATTCTCTGTATTAAACTCAATTCTGTCTACATAATCTTCTTCAATAAATCTTGAATCACCGGAAGAAACAACTTTTAACTTCTGCAACATCTGACGAACTATAATTTCAATATGTTTATCATTGATTTTAACACCCTGTAAACGGTAAACGTCCTGAATTTCATTAACAAGATATTCCTGAACCGCATTGGTACCTTTAATTTTCAGAATATCATGCGGATCGATTGGACCATCAGTTATTTTTTCACCAACAGGTATTTCATCACCTTCCTGAACAAGAATGTGTTTTCCGTAAGGAATTGAATAAACCTTCTCATAAGATCCATCCGGCGCAATAATAATGATTTCTCTTGAGCCTTTCTTTCTTGCACCAAATTTTACTGTTCCTTCAATTTCTGCAACTACAGCAGGATCATGCGGACTTCTGGCTTCAAACAATTCTGTTACTCTTGGCAAACCACCTGTAATATCTCTTGTTTTACTTGTCTGTTTGGAAATTTTTGCCAGGATCGTTCCGGGCTGAACAATTTCACCTTCTTCAACAGAGATATATGCACGATTTGGAATATTAAATATTTTCTTACCTTCTTCAAGATTTGCTTTATTACCGCCTTTGTGAGAAATATGTTTTTCTTCAGTAGGAGTAATAAGAATACTTGGGGTTAAAGTTTTATCTTTCGATTCAATAACGACCTTCTGTACGTGACCGGTTTGTTCATCTGTAACCTGCTGCATTGTAACGCTATCAACCAAATCAATAAAACTAACTTTTCCGCCAATGTCGGAAAGAATAACAGAGTTATAAGGATCATGGTGGTAAAGAGGTGTACCTCTTTTAACATCCTGACCATCATTTACAACTAATTCAGCACCATAAGGAACTTCAAATCTTTTAATCTGCCTGTTATCTTTATCAAGAATATTTATTGAACCTCTTCTTCCAATTACAACTTTACTCTTCCCAAACAAATCAGTTCTTTCAACAAAATTTACTTTTTCATACTGAACTTTGCCTTCAACGTTGGTATCTACCTGAGACTGACTTGCGATACGTGCAGAAGTACCACCTAAGTGGAATGTTCTTAATGTAAGCTGAGTACCAGGTTCACCTATTGACTGAGCAGCTATAATACCAACTGCTTCTCCGATTTCAACAACTTTTCCTGTTGTTAAATTTCTGCCATAACATTTAGCGCAGATTCCTCTTTTGGATTCACATGTTAAAACGGTTCTGATATATACTGATTCTATGTTTGCATCTTCAATTCTTTCTGCAATGTTTTCCGTAATTAATTCACCTGCTGCAACAATAATTTCATCATTCCTAGGATCATAAACATCTTCCTGCGCAACACGGCCTGTGATTCTTTCTGTTAAGGGTTCACGTTCCTGTTCAACATCTTTAAGAGCTGTTACTGCAACACCGCGAATTGTACCGCAATCAATTTCCGAAACAATAACATCCTGGGCAACGTCGCATAGTCTTCTTGTTAAATAACCGGCATCTGCTGTTTTCAAAGCAGTATCCGCCAAACCTTTACGTGCGCCGTGTGTAGATATAAAGTATTCAAGAACCGACAAACCTTCTTTAAAGTTAGCGATAATCGGGTTCTCAATAATTTCACCTGACTGACCTGTTAAACTCTTTTGAGGTTTCATCATCAATCCACGCATACCGGCTAACTGACGAACCTGTTCCTGCGAACCACGGGCACCGGAGTCAACCATCATATGAAGTGAATTAAATCCAAACTGATCAGAACGTAATTTCTCCATAAGAGATTTTGCTACGTTGTTTGTAGTATGAGTCCAAACGTCAATTATTTTATTATATCTCTCAGCGTCTGTAATTACACCTTGTTCATGTTCATTTAATATTCCGGCAACTTTCTTATTCGAATCATTAATCATCTTAATCTTTTCTTCAGGAACTATCATATCTGAAAAGCTAACGGAAATACCGGCAGCCGTAGCATATCTGAATCCTAAGTCTTTCAAATCATCAAGGAACTGGGCTGTAACTTTATTTCCCATCTTAATAAACAATCTATAAATAAGTCCGCTGAAAATTTTCTTAACGAGCAATTCATTAATGAAGCCCATTTCTTTTGGAACAATCTGATTAAAGATTACTCTTCCAACAGTTGTTTCAATTAATTTCCCATCATATTTGAATTTAATTTTTGCATGTAAATCAGCAGCCTTGGAGTTGTAAGCCATTAATACTTCTTCAGCTGATGAGAAAATCATTCCTTCACCAGTAGCGCCTTCGCGTACCTTAGTAAGATAATAGCATCCAAGAACGATATCCTGTGTAGGAATTACAATTGGATTACCATTCTGCGGTGAAAGAATATTATGCGAGCTAAGCATTAACAAAGATGCTTCCAACTGAGCTTCGTATGATAATGGAACGTGTACAGCCATCTGGTCACCGTCAAAGTCAGCGTTAAATGCAGTACAAACCATTGGATGAAGCTGAATAGCTTTACCATCAATTAACAATGGTTGGAATGCCTGTATACCCAACCTGTGCAACGTAGGAGCGCGGTTAAGTAATATTGGATGACCATCAATTATATTTTCAAGAATTGACCAGATTAATGGATCTTTTCTATCAACAACCTTTCTTGCACTTTTAACAGTTTTATTATGTCCGCGCTCAATAAGTTTTCTTATAATGAAAGGTTTAAACAATTCGACGGCCATATCTTTTGGTAAACCGCATTGATGTAGTTTCAATTCAGGACCAACTACAATAACAGAACGGCCTGAGTAGTCAACTCTTTTACCAAGCAAGTTTTGTCTGAAACGTCCCTGCTTTCCTTTAAGCATGTCACTTAAAGATTTTAACGGACGATTACTATCACTTCTAACCGCGTTACCGCGTCTTGAGTTATCAAATAAAGCATCTACTGCTTCCTGAAGCATTCTCTTTTCGTTACGTAAAATTACTTCAGGCGCTTTAATATCGATTAATCTTTTTAACCTGTTATTACGGATAATAACTCTTCTGTAAAGATCGTTAAGATCGCTTGTAGCAAACCTTCCGCCTTCAAGTGGAACTAATGGTCTAAGTTCAGGAGGAATAACCGGAACAACGCTAAGTACCATCCATTCGGGTTTGTTCATCGGTTTAATTTCATCTTCGCGGAAAGCTTCAAGAACTCTTAATCTTTTAAGAAGATCAGCTTTTTTCTGCTGAGAAGTTTCAACTTTTGCCTGTTCTCTTAGTTCGTGGAATAATCTTTCAATGTCTGAGCGTTTTAATAATTCTTTAACTGCATCGCCGCCAATTTTAGCTACGAATTTTTTCGGATCGTCATCATCAAGCTTTTCATTTCCTGCAGGCAATGAATATAAAATTTCGAAATACTGATCTTCAGAAATCAAGTCTTTCTGATTTAATCCTGTTGGACCAGGGTTAATAACAACATATGATTCATAGTAAATAATCTTTTCAAGTTCTTTGGTTGTCATTCCAATGATGTTACCAATCTTGGAAGGAAGTGCTCTGAAGAACCAGATATGAACAACAGGAACTGCAAGAGCAATGTGTCCCATTCTTTCACGGCGGACAGCTTTTTGTGTTACTTCAACACCGCATCTATCGCATACAATTCCTTTATAACGAATTCTTTTATATTTACCGCAATGGCATTCCCAATCTTTTATTGGACCAAATATTTTTTCGCAGAACAACCCATCTTTTTCCGGTCTGAATGAACGGTAGTTAATTGTTTCCGGTTTGGTTACTTCTCCGTGAGATCTTGAAAGAATATCATCCGGACTTGCCAAACCAATGGTAATACTTTCGATAGATTTTGCTGCGTTTTCTTGCATTCTATAAGGCATATAAATTCTCCTTTCTCTAAGTGAAACTAACAGATGTTCTTAATTAATTTTGATGTCAAGACCAAGGCCCTGCATTTCTTTAATAAGAACATTAAATGCTTCAGGAACGTTAGGGTTCTGAAGGTTTTCACCTTTCACAATCGACTCATAAGTTTTTGCTCTACCAGCTACGTCATCACTTTTAACTGTCAAAATTTCCTGCAGGATGTGGGATGCTCCATATCCTTCAAGTGCCCAAACTTCCATTTCTCCGAATCTCTGACCACCGAACTGGGCTTTACCGCCTAATGGCTGCTGAGTAATTAAGGAGTATGGTCCAATTGAACGGGCATGTATTTTATCATCAACCATGTGGCCTAATTTCATCATATAGATATAACCACAGGTAACTTTCTGATGGAATTTTTCGCCGGTTCGTCCATCATATAAATATGTTTTGCTACCTTCAAACAATCCGGCTTTTTTAAGGTAATCATCAATATCTTCTACATGTGCTCCATCGAAAATTGGAGTTGCAAATTTAACTCCAAGCTGTTTGCCAACCCAGCCAAGTGCAGTTTCATACAACTGACCAAGGTTCATTCTTGAAGGCACACCAAGAGGGTTAAGAACTATGTCGACAGGAGTTCCGTCTTCAAGGTGAGGCATATCCTCTGAAGGGACTATCTTAGCAACAACACCTTTGTTACCATGGCGTCCCGCCATTTTATCGCCAACAGAAAGTTTACGTTTTTTAGCAACATAAACTTTTGCAAGCTGAACAATTCCCGGAGGAAGCTCATCACCGCTTTGAATTTTGATTTTCTCTTTCTTGTATTCTTCTTCAATATCTGAGAGAACCAGGAAATAGTTTTCATATAATTTCTTTATTAAACCGTTAACCTTCTTAGTCTCAAACCAATCGATGCTGTAATCAAGTTTAGCAAGGTCTTCCATATCGGCAAAAGTTTTTTCTTTAATAACATTGCCGCTTCTAAGAACTGTGTGACCATCTAAATCCTTAACGCCGGTTGTTGTTTGACCAAGTGTAATCTTTGTTAGCTTCTCAACTAATTTATCATAGTGTGTTTTGATGTCGCGTTTATAATCGTTTTCTAAGTTTTCAAGTTGTTTCTTTTCAATCTTTTTAGAATCGCCTTCTTTTTTACGGCGGCTGAATAATCTTGTTTTGATTACGGTTCCTTTTAAGCCAGGTGTAGCTTTAAGTGAAGCGTCTTTAACATCGCCAGCTTTATCACCAAAGATTGCCTTAAGTAATTTCTCTTCGGGAGTCGGATCGGTTTCACCTTTAGGAGTAATCTTTCCGATAAGGATATCACCTTCCTTAACATCTGCACCAACTCTAACAATACCATATTCGTCAAGATTCTTTGTTGCTTCTTCGCTTACGTTAGGAATATCCCTTGTTAATTCTTCTTCGCCGCGTTTAGTTTCGCGAACCTGCAATTCAAATTCTTCAATATGAATTGAAGTGAAGATATCTTCGCGTACTGCTCTTTCGTTAATAACGATAGCATCCTCAAAGTTATATCCACGCCATGGCATGAATGCAACCAAAACGTTTCTGCCAAGCGCTAACTCACCCTTATCAACTGCAGGACCGTCAGCTATAGCTTCACCTTTTTTAATCTTTTGTCCTTCAAAAACTATTGGCTTTTGGTTAATGCTTGTTTCCTGGTTTGTACCGGAGAATTTATTTAATTTATATTCAACTCTTCTTTCGTCATCAAAATCTGTTAAAGCTTCGTTGCTATTCGGATTAATATCGTATCTCATAACAATTCGTTCAGCGTCAACATATTCAACAACACCATCATCTTCAGCAGAAATTACTGCTCTAGAATCTTTAGCAACTTTTCCTTCTAAACCGGTACCAACAATAGGAGCTTCAGGCTTTAACAAAGGAACTGCCTGACGCTGCATATTGGAACCCATTAATGCTCTGTTAGCATCATCGTGTTCAAGGAATGGAATTAATGCTGCCGCAGCACTAACGATTTGTGCCGGAGCAACATCCATGAAATGTATATTAGCAGGAGTTACAACAGGATATTCATCCTTACTTCTGCATTTAATTCTTTCATTAACAAAATTACCCTGTTCATCAATTACTGCATTTGCCTGGGCAATTGTAAATGCATCTTCCTGATCTGCACTTAAATAATCAACTTCTTTTGAAACTTTACCGTTTACAACTTTACGGTATGGCGTTTCAAGGAAACCATACCTGTTAACTCTTGCAAAAATAGTCAAAGAGGAAATCAAACCAATGTTCGGACCTTCAGGAGTTTCAATCGGGCAAAGACGTCCATAGTGCGAATGGTGAACGTCACGAACTTCGAATCCTGCTCTTTCTCTTGTTAAACCACCAGGACCAAGAGCTGAGATTCTTCTTTTATGTGTAAGTTCTGCCAATGGATTTGTCTGATCCATAAACTGTGATAACTGGTTTGTACCAAAGAATGCATTTATAACGCTGCTTATTGTTCTTGCATTAACAAGATCCTGAGGTTGGAAGCTCTCGGAATCGCGCATGTTCATTCTTTCTTTAATTGTACGCGCCATTCTTGCAAGACCAACATTATACTGCTGTGCTAATTGTTCGCCAACTGTTCTTACTCTTCTGTTCCCTAAATGGTCAATATCATCAACTGCAAGGTTTCCATTTCTTAAGCGAATTATATATCTCATAATTGCAACAATATCTTCAACTGTAAGTATAGTTACATTTGAAGGAATATCAAGCTGCAACCTGTCATTCATTCTGAATCTTCCGACTTCACCTAAATCATAACGTTTATCATTAAAGAATAATTTTTCAATTAAACCTTGCGCCGTTTCAACATCAGGAGCTTCACCTGAACGTAACTGGCGATAAATTGCAAATAACGCTTCTTCTTTTGTTCTTGAAGGATCTTTTTTAATTGTATTTAGAACAAGATCCTGATCGGGTTGAGCTTCGGAACTGATAAGTTTTATTGTTTTAATTGTCGAATCTTTTAATCTCTCAATATCATCTTCTGTAAGAGCATTATCTTTTGTAAGAAATACTTCACCGGTAGCCATATCAAAAACATCTTCAGCAACAATTCTACCTTCACACGATTCATTTACTTTCTTAACTTCAACCGTTTCAATAAGACTAAACAGATTCATAATCTGCTCGTCTGTAGTAAAATCCAACGCTCTTAATAATGTAGTTGAAGGGAATTTTTTCCTTCTGTCTATATAAACATAAAGTATATTATTTATGTCAGTAGCAAATTCAACCCAGGAACCACGGAAAGGAATAATCCTTGCAGAGTAAATTGGAGTTCCGTTTGGATGAACAGTTTGAGAAAAAGCTACACCGGGAGAGCGATGCAACTGTGTAACTACAACTCTTTCTGCACCGTTAATAATAAAGGTACCGTAGTTAGTCATGAACGGAAGATTCCCAAGGTAGACTTCCTGTTCAACTGAATTTATCCATTCTTCTGTTTCGGCATCTTTAGCTGATAGTCTTAGTTTTGCCTTGAGAGGAGCAGAAAAGGTTAAACCTCTTTCTTCACATTCTTCAATAGAATATCTTGGTTTTTCCACATAATATTCAACAAAATCCAAACGATAAAATTCTTTGTTATCAAGAATTGGGAAATTTGCCAGGAACACAGCCTGCAGACCTTGATTAAGTCTTTTTGCCGGAGGTGTTTTAAGCTGGAGGAATTCTTCAAAGGATTGAAGTTGAAGATCCAACAAATCTGGCATATCGATCGTAGAAGGAATGCGTGCAAAAGATATTCTTTTGTTCTCCGATCTTGTTTCCATAATATTTCCTTTCTCCTGGGTACTATTTTTATAAAAAGATACAAAAGTGACTGAGCGTAAAATACACCCAGTCACTTAATTTGTGCATATACTCGTAAGCTATAATATTTATTTAATCTCGACTGTAGCGCCAGCGTCTTCCAATTCTTTCTTTAATTTTTCAGAATCATCTTTAGAGATACCTTCTTTAACAACTTTCGGAGCACCATCAACTAAATCCTTTGCTTCTTTTAAGCCAAGACCTGTGTGGGCACGAACAACTTTAATTACATTAATTTTTTGTGCACCTGCACCGAGTAGCACAACATTAAATTCTGTTTTTTCTTCAACAGGAGCAGCGGCGGCGGCGGCGCCAGGCATAGCACCCATCATAACCGGTGCGGCAGCCGTAACACCAAATTCATCTTCTAAAGCTTTCTTTAATTCAGATGCTTCTAATAAGGTCAAACCTTTAATTTTCTCTACTAATTCAGCAATTTTTTCTGACATTTTTTATGTTCTCCTAAAATATTTTCTTTCAAAATTTTTCTACTTATGCTGCTTTTTTCTTTTCGATAGCGTCAATAACACTAACCAAATCTCTTATAACAGCGCCAATTGCACCAACAATGCCCGCAGCAGGCGAGTTCAATCCGGCAAGAATACCAGCGATAATCTCTGGTTTTGTCGGAAGGGTTGATAAAGCGTCGAGCTGTTTTCCATCAAAGAACTGGGTTTCAATGTAACAACCTTTTAAAGCGAATTTCTGTGTGGCATCGAAATACTTCTTGATAACCTTTGCAGGTGCAGTCCCGTTATCTTTTGCAAACGCAAAACCAGACATGCCTACAAGAATATCATTGAATTTTTCGTAGCCGGTAACTTCAATTAAAGCTTTTTTAACAAGAGTATTTTTAAATACTTTGTAAGTTATTCCTTCTTTACGGAATTCTTTACGAAGATTATTAATATCCTCTACATTAACTTTGCTATAATCTACTACATAAATCGCGGTAGATTCCTGAATCAGTTCTTTAATCTGAGAGATTATTTCATTTTTTTCTGATTTATCCATTATTCTCCCAAATCGTTCAAAATGTAATAATAAATTAGAAGCATTTATTATTGAGTGCGTAAATTCTTATTTAATTGTTCCGACCTCTTCCTTAGAAATTCTAAGTCCGGGTCCCATAGTTGATGATAGAAATAAACTTTTAACGTATTGCCCTTTGGCAGATGTAGGTCTCATCTTAATAATTGTTGTTAAAAATGCGCGGATGTTCTCTACCAATTTATCTGCCGGAAATGAAAGCTTTCCTAATGAAGTACTAACGATACCAGTTTTATCTACACGGAACTCAATTTTACCAGCCTTAACTTCATTAACTGCTTTTGCAACATCCATAGTAACAGTACCACTTTTAGGATTCGGCATTAAACCTTTTGGTCCTAAAATTCTACCAAGTTTACCAAGCTCTGCCATAGAGTCCGGAGTAGCAACTATAACATCAACATCAGTCCAACCGCCTTTAATCTTTTCAAGGTATTCTTCAAAACCGGCAAAATCGGAACCAGCATCAAGTGCTTCCTGAGCTTTAGCACCTTTTGCAATTGTAAGTACTCTTACTTGTTTTCCAGTCCCATTAGGCAAACTTACTGTACCTCTAACCATTTGGTCTGCATGTCTTGGATCTACACCTAAACGAATCGAACAATCAAGGGATTCAGTAAATTTAACGTTAGAAGTTCCTTTTAATTTATCAACGGCTTCTTCAATCGTATATTCTTTTTTAATGTCAACTGTTTTTTTTATGTTTTTAATTCTTTTTGAGACTTTCATTTTTTCCTTCCGGGCTTTAGCTATTCAAAATTAATCTTCAACGGAGATTCCCATACTTCTGGCTGTTCCAGCAACCATACTCATAGCGTGTTCTAAATCGTTGGCATTCAAATCGGGCATTTTTAATTCGGCAATTTCCTTAACCTGAGCCTTAGTAACTTTTGCAACTTTGGTTTTATTTGGTTCAGCAGCGCCTTTATCAACTTTAGCTGCTTTTTTCAAAAGTTCAGCTGCGGGCGGTGTTTTTGTAATAAAAGTGAAAGATTTATCAGAATAAACAGTAATAACCACAGGAATTATCAATCCACCTTTATCTTGAGTTCTTGCATTAAACTGCTTGCAGAACTCCATAATGTTAACACCTTTCTGACCTAAAGCAGGACCAACTGGAGGAGACGGATTAGCCTTACCGGCAGGAATTTGAAGTTTAATAAATCCAGCTATTTTTTTTGCCATAATTTAACCTATTCTTATAAATTTCAATTTATTTTTCTAATTCTGCTTGAACAAAGTCGATTTCAACCGGTGTTTTTCTACCAAAGATTGAAACCATTACTTTAATTTTCATTTTTTCTTCGTTTACTTCCTGAATGTAACCGGAGAAATTATTAAACGGACCATCAACAATTTTAACGAAATCACCAACTCTGAAAATTGTTTCCATTCGTTCGTTTGATTGATCCTGTGTAATTCTACCCACAATTCTTTTAACTTCCTCAGGCTGAAGCGGGTTAGGGCTTTTACCAGTACCTAAGAAACCCATAACAGACGGAGTATTCAGGATAAAATCTTTTACCTGATTATCAAGGTCGGCTTGTACTAAAATATAGCCGGGAAAGAAATTTTTATTTTTTGTTTTTTTCTTTCCATCCTTTACCTCAAATACTTTTTCAGTTGGGACTAACACATCAGTAATTTTTGCTTTTAACTGTGCATTATCCTTCAACTCAGTATCAAGTAAAGCTTTAACTTTATTTTCGTGACCCGAGTATGTTCTAACTACATACCACCTTGATTCCATTATTCGCCTTAAAAAATGCCCTTAAATATTTGAGTAATAGCCATATCAATCAGATAAGTAAATGCAGCTATTATCAGACAAACTACAATTACAATTTGAGTAGATTCTTTTAACTCATCTCTTGTAGGCCAGGTAACTTTCTTCATTTCCTTGACCACGTCATTAAAGAAATTTACAATTTTTTCTTTCATAGTATTACTTTCTTTGCACGAGAGGAGGGACTCGAACCCCCAACCTGCGGTTTTGGAGACCGCTGCTCTACCAATTGAGCCACTCTCGTACTAAACTTATTTTGTTTCTTTGTGAACTGTATGCTTTTTATCCCATCTGCAGTATTTTTTAAATTCAACTCTTCCGGGATGAAGACGTTTATTTTTAGTTGTAGAATAGTTTCTTCTTTTGCACTCAGTGCATTCTAAAGTTATAATTTCTCTCATATATTAAACCATTTTATTTGAGCTGACGACCGGGATTGAACCGGTGACCTCATCCTTACCAAGGATGTGC
>CAZIDB010000157.1:0-11162 GCA_964537965.1 uncultured Melioribacter sp.
CTGACTGAAATTATCCGAAAGCTTAAATTAGTTTGCGACAAAATTGTAGTAGTGACCGGTTATAAAGAAGATGAAATTAAATCAGAAGCAGAAAAATTCTTTCCGGATGATTCACAAATTCTTCTTGCATTAAATCCTGATTATGAAAAAGAAATGTTCTCTTCTCTTCAATGCGGGTTAAGAAACCTAACCGGGACTGATTGGGTTCTTTATCACTTTATAGATCAGCCTTCTCTGCCGGTTGAATTTTACAAAGACTTTATTGAACAAATTGATAACGGTTATAACTGGATTCAGCCAAGGTATAAAGATAGAAATGGTCATCCTTTATTAATAGGTAAAAGTATTTTTCAAACTATTATTAACGCTTCTTCAAATGAAAATTTAAAAAATATTTCATCCTTACCTTTCATAAATAAAAAATTCTGGCAATGCAACTATCCGCAAATCCTTCAGGATATTGACACCACTGAAGATTATATAAGGGAAATTCACAATGAACATCTTTGAAAAAATAGCTGAGCTTGAAAAAGCAAATTCATCTTTTGTAATTGTTACGGTTGTAGAACTTAGCGGTTCTGTTCCCGGCAAAGTTGGATTTAAAATGATTGTGGAATTAAACGGAAATGCAATAGGTACTGTTGGCGGTGGAGCAATTGAAATTGAAGCAGTAAAAGATGCTCTCACAAGATTATCATCCGGAGAAAGCGGTATAAAGGAATACCTGCTTTCCGATAAACAAAATGAAATCATCGAGACCACACAAATCGTCCCGATGAAATGCAGCGGAAAAGTTACTTTATATTTTGAAGTGCATGGAAACTTACCGGCAATTTATATTTTCGGCGGGGGACATGTTGGACAGGCTTTGCTTCAGTTTCTTTCACAATTAAGTTACTTCACAGTATTAATAGACAACCGAAATGAAATTATTGAAAGTAAACATCTCCCATCTTCAAAAAATATTTTAACTGATTATGTTGAATTTGCGGATTCATTTAATCCTAAGCCGGATGATTTTATTGTTGTACTGACTCAAGGACACAAGTATGATTTTGACATCGTCAGAACAATATTTAAAAGAAAGCTTAAGGTTTCTTATGTCGGAGTAATCGCTTCAAAGAATAAAGCAAGGGAACTTGAAGAGAATCTTAAAAATGAATTCGGAAGCGACGTAGACTTATCAAAACTTCATTCACCAATAGGATTAAAACTTGGCGGCAACACTGCATCCGAAATTGCATTGTGCATTACTGCAGAGATTCAGCAAATCAGGTTCTCAAAAGGTTGATAATTTTTTTAAATAAGTCTAAATTCACTTCAGATATTTTAAGGCTTGGTAATGAGTTCTTCTATAAATTTTATTCTCAATAATGAAATTGTTAAAACTACCGTCAACCCTGCTACTGTAGTTCTGGATTTTTTAAGAAAGAATAAAAAACTAACCGGCACAAAGGAAGGATGCCGTGAAGGTGACTGCGGCGCATGCGCTATTTTACTTGGTCATTTTGCCGATGGAAAGATGCAATACAAAACAGTTAATTCCTGCCTTCTGCCGATTCTTTCTGTTAACGGGATGCACATCGTAACAATCGAAGGATTGAATTCAGACAAACTAAACCCTATTCAGCAGGCAATTGTTGATGAAGGTGCAACACAATGCGGCTTTTGTACACCGGGATTTATTATCTCTCTGACAGGTTATTTCCTATCAGCAGAAACTGTTGATACTGAAACCGCAATTGAATTCCTCAGCGGAAATATCTGCCGTTGTACAGGATATACATCTATAAAACGAGCGGTTGAAAAATTAGTGGTTGAAGTTAAACCCTACACATTACTAAATTCTTTAACCACAGGTCAATTAATTTCTGCGGGAATAATTCCAAAATATTTTTCCGGAATTCCTTTGATGCTTGAAAAACTGGAATCCGGAATGCTGATGGAAAGAATTTACAGCGACTCTGAATTTTTAATCGGCGGCGGAACAGACTTGTTTGTACAAAAACCAACGGCGCTTCTTTCTTCAAATTTAACTCTGACCGGCAGAGACAGAATATTTTCAGAAATAAAAGCAGAGAATAATTTTTTAAATATCGGCGCTGCGGTTTCAATATCAGAAATACAGCATTCTGAAATAATAAAAAAATACTTCCCTGAACTTGAAAAACTTTTAAATCTTTTCGGTTCAACTCCAATACGTAACCGGGCAACTATCGGTGGTAACATTATTAACGCTTCCCCGATTGGCGACATGACTAACATTTTATTAGCTCTGAACGCTTCTCTTCATTTTAATGATGAAAGAACTGTCGATCTTAAAAACTTTTTCCTTGGCTATAAAAAGCTGAACAAAAAAGATGATGAAGAACTTTTATATATAAGTATTCCGTTGCCGGTTAAGAACTACAAATTTAATTTCGAAAAAGTATCACGAAGGACTTATCTTGATATTGCAAGCGTAAACTCTTCTGTTTACGTGGAGACAAATGAAAACAAGATTGAGAATATCAGGTTGTCTGCCGGTGGTGTTGCACCTGTTCCGTTTTATTTAGAGAGCACATGTAATTTTCTTCAATCAAAAGAAATTAATTTTAGTTTAATTGATGAAGCAGCCTCAATTGCTATGTCGGAAATTTCCCCGATTAGCGATGTACGCGGTTCGGCAGAATATAAAAAGATTTTATTACGGCAATTAATTCTTGCCCACTTCATTAAATTGTTTCCGGCCTTAATTGATGCGGAGGAAGTGATATGAGCAATTATGATTCAACCCAGCATGTAAAAGGCTCCTCCCTTTTTGTTGATGATGTTACCGCGCCGGAAGGTTTGCTTTATGCTGCAATCCTCACTTCGCCAGAAGCGCATGGAAATATTTTAAACATAGATTTTACGGAAGCGGAAAAGGTTGAAGGAGTAAAAGGAATTTTTTCTGCCAAAGACATTCCGGGCGAAAATCAAATAGGCGGAATAATTTTAGATGAACCATTATTCGCAGAAAATAAAGTTGATTTCATTGGTCAGCCGGTTGCGATTGTTGTTGCAAAAAATCAGCTAACAGCAAAAGAAGCCGTAAAGAAAATAAAACTTAACATTGAAAAGTTACCAGCCGTATTTGATGCGCGCGAAGCTTTCGCTAAAAATGAATTAATTATTCCTCCAAGAACTTTTACTTTAGGTGATGTTGAAAACACCTGGGGCAAGTGCGATATAATAGTGGAGGACAGAGTTGACTCCGGCGGACAGGAACATCTTTATCTTGAAACACAAGGTTCATTAGCCTATCCAACAGAAGGCGGCGGAATAAAAATAATATCTTCAACACAATCACCAACTGCTGCACAAAAAATTACAGCGCGTGTACTTTGGTTACCAATGCATAAGGTAGAGGTAGATGTTACAAGGCTTGGCGGTGCATTTGGTGGAAAGGAAGATCAGGCAACGGCATATGCAGTTATGTGTGCGCTGGCAGCATTCAAATTAAAAAGACCGGTTAAATTAATTTTATCCCGCCAGGAAGATTTAAGAATAACAGGCAAACGTCATCCTTACTCTTCAGATTTTAAAATCGGTTTGTCATCGGATGGAAAAATTTTAGTCTACGAAGTTATATTTTACCAGAATGCCGGCGCGGCAGCAGATCTTTCCCCTGCTATTCTTGAAAGAACGCTTTGCCATTGCACAAACAGTTATTTTATTCCCAACGTTAAAGCAACCGGTATTTCCTGCAAAACAAATCTTCCGCCGAATACGGCATTCAGAGGATTCGGCGGACCGCAGGGAATGTTTGTGCTTGAATCAGCCATTTACCTTGCAGCAGAGAAAATGGGAATTGAACCTTCTGTTATACAGGAGAAAAATCTTTTAAATGAAGGAGATGAATTTCCATACGGACAGAAAGTTCAAAACTGTAACATCCGGCAATGCTGGAATCAAACCAAAGAACAATTCAATTATGATGAAATAAAAAGCAAAGTTGTTGCATTCAATAATTCAAACAAACTTTATAAAAAAGGTGTGGCATTAATGCCAATTAGTTTCGGCATTTCCTTTACATCAACATTTCTTAACCAGGCAAACGCGCTTGTGCATGTTTATACTGATGGAAGTGTATTGGTAAGTACTGCCGCAATAGAAATGGGTCAGGGTGTAAATGAAAAGATGAGAAATATTGCCGCATCAGTTTTTTCCGTTAACACTGATAGAATAAAAGTAAATTCAACCAACACATCAAGAAACGCGAATACATCTCCAACTGCTGCAAGCAGCGGTGCGGATATGAATGGAAAAGCAACTGAAATTGCCTGTAATAATATTCTTAAACGATTGCTTGAAGCAGCAGCAAAAGAATTGAAGACAACCGGCGCTTCAATTAAAATCTTAAATGAAAAAGTTTATATTGATGAAACGGAAACTGATTTAACCTGGACTAAACTTGTGCAGGCAGCATATTTCAGCCGTGTTAATCTTTCTTCCCATGCACATTACTCAACTCCAGATATTTATTTTGATAAAACAATCAACAAGGGAAAACCATTTGCATATCATGTATTTGGCGTATCAATAATTGAAACAACTCTTGATTGCATCAGAGGCACTTATGAAATTGATTCGGTTAAAGTCGTTCACGATTTCGGAAAAAGTCTAAATCCTTTAATAGACAGAGGACAGGCTGAGGGTGCAATTGTTCAGGGTATCGGCTGGATGACTATGGAGGAATTACTGTATAACAATGATGGAAAACTATTAACGGATACTCTTTCAACATATAAAGTACCGGATATTTTCTTTGCACCAAAAGAAATCCAGGTTCATTTTTTAGAAGATGCTCCAAATCCCAACGCAGTATTTAATTCTAAGGCTATTGGTGAACCGCCGTTTATGTATGGAATAGGTTCTTACTTTTCGATTATGAATGCAATGAAAGCATTCCGAAATAATAACCACTATAAATTTATTGCTCCTTTAACAAACGAAAGAGTATTACTATCGTTATATGCAGAGACAAAAGAATAGAAAATCAATACATAAAAATATTCTTGTCTTTCTTGTTCTTAATCTTACGCTTAATGTAAAAGTGAAAGGCCATGAGTTATAAATTTATAGACCATACTGCCGATATTGCCGCTGAATTGACCGGCAATTCCTATGAAGAAATATTCGAATCCGCCGCTTATGCATGGAAGGAATCAGTATTGGAAACCATGCAGGAATTAGCTGATTCGGAAAAGTATATTGACCTTTCGTCCACACTGCCGGAGATACTTCTTGTAGATTTCCTGAACGAATTAAATTACTTACTGTTAACAAAAAAATGGATTACATATAGCATTGATGAAATAAGTATTGCTTTAGCTAATTCATTGTGGAATTTACAAGCAAAAATAAAAGGTACAGATTACATACCCCAAATACATACATTGAAAATAGAAATTAAAGCAATTACCTTTCACCAGATGCAAATTGAAAATATTAACGGAATCTTATCAACAAGAATTATTTTTGACATTTGATTTAAACGGTTAATATTCTTAGAACTTATACGAGGAGTATATGGAAGTCGGTGGTGTTCATTTAAATCGAATAGACGATAACCTTTGGGAAATTCCTGTTACCGGCAGGATGAATGTTCCGGGCAGGATTTATATTTCCGAAGAGATGATAAAGAAACAACTTGAAAATGATGAGGCCTTAAAACAGGTTGTTAATGTTGCCTGTTTACCGGGAATACAAAAATATAGTCTGGCTATGCCGGATATACACTGGGGTTACGGATTCCCGATTGGTGGCGTTGCGGCAACTGATTTTGAAGAAGGTGTAATCTCTCCCGGTGGTGTAGGATATGATATTAATTGTGGTGTCCGTTTGGCAGCTACCAACCTTGAACTGAATGATATAAAAAATAAAATTTCAAAGTTAATAGAGAACCTGTTCAAAACAATACCAACCGGTGTTGGTTCTTCGGGAGCAATAAGAAAATTATCCGTAAGGGAGATGAAAAAAATTCTTGTTGAAGGTTCTTACTGGGCGCTTGAAAATGGTTATGCAACAGATGATGACATTTTGTTTACAGAAGAGAACGGAAAACTCACAGAAGCAAATCCGGATGCAGTGAGCGAAAGAGCTATCGAAAGAGGTTGGGATGAAGTTGGAACACTCGGATCTGGAAATCATTTCCTGGAAATAGATGTAGTTGATACAGTTTATGATGAGACTGCCGCATCAGTGTTTGGATTATTCAAAGGACAAGTTGTTATACAGATTCATACAGGTTCGCGGGGACTTGGTTACCAGGTATGTGATGATTACCTGAAACTTCTGCTTCAGGCAGAGAAGAAATTTAATTTTAATTTGCCGGATAGGCAGCTTGCATGCGCACCAATAAAATCAAAGGAAGGACAGGATTATCTTGGTGCAATGAAAGCGGCAGCAAACTTCGCCTGGAATAACAGGCAGGTAATTATGCATCTTGCCAAACAAACTATTCTTGATACTTTCGGTGTAGAAAATTCTTCTATCGCTTTTAAGCTTGTATATGATGTTGCACATAATATTGCAAAAATTGAAGAGCACTCAATCAATGGTAAAATAAAAAAAGTTTGTGTTCACAGGAAAGGTGCAACAAGAGCTTTTGCTGCGGGTAATGATAATATACCGGAAAAATATAAATCAATAGGCCAGCCGGTTTTAATTCCCGGCGATATGGGCAGATATTCTTTTATTACCATAGGAACACAGGATGCGATGGAAAATACATTTGGAAGTTCATGCCATGGCGCAGGAAGATTACAGAGTAGAACTAAGGCGTTAAAAAATGCAAAAGGAAGAAACCTGTTCAATGAAATGCAGCAGAAAGGGATTGTTATCCGGGCAAAAGGAACAAAGACGATAGCAGAAGAAATGCCGGAAGCCTATAAAGATGTTTCCGATGTTGTAAGTGTTATGCATAATTCTGGTGTAAGTCTTAAAGTTGCAAAGCTAAAACCGATAGGAGTTATAAAAGGATAAAAAAAAAGGGTTACAAAAAATTTGCAACCCTAAACACTCTTGTTAAAAATTACCAATATTTACATTCACCTATGCCAGCATTTTCCTTAGCAACACACCATTTAACATTAACTTGAATAATTAAATATTTATTGGGATATATTGCTTCGATCGGGCATTCGTACATACATGCTTCGCATACAATGCACCATTCGGGGTCAATTTGAAAATGACCATCACGGCCAACCTCAAATGCATCGGCCGGACAAACGTCTTCACATGGATATTTTTTATTTGCCATATTTGCTCCTTGTTAACATTTCTTAATAAAATTGAAGTTTTTCAAATTAACCACGTCCGTTGGTAAATCTGTTTTTTACTCCAACTCTGTCAATCCTTGTTAACGATTTCAGAGTCTCTTTCGGATTTCTTAGAATTTCATCTCCGGCTTTGAGACCTGTTATCTGGGCAGATATATTATCCTTGCGCAAAACGTCAACAACAACAGTTTGAAGATCATTTCTGTGATGTTTTCTAATTACTTTTACAACCATAAAAACTTTTTCTCTTGATGTCAGTAATGCATCAGTTGGTATTTCAAAGACATCAGAAGAATTTGTTTTGCTTAATGGTTTTTGAATAGCGAACTGAGGAGACTCCGAAATAGAACGGTCAATTTTTTCCGTTGTATCAACATCGTTAGTATCAGTAATTTTTGAACAGGAACTGTTTACTGATACCAGCAATGGAGCTCCGATTAGAAGTGCACCGTATTTTAAAAAATCTTTACGGTTCAACTTTTTACTGGGCTTCATTTAAACCTCCGATAATGAAAAGTTAGTTAATTGGCTCTTCAAAATGTAAAAAACGACAAACAAATCCAAATTATTTTCGAAAATTTCTTTAAAAAGTTAAATTTCAGAAGAATCACCTTTTTAACAGGGAAATTGATTCGGGAGGTATATGAGAATTATTTTATTTAAAATTTCGGGATTTTATGGGGTTTTAAGAAGTTCAAAGAATATTTCGTAATTCTTAACCAAGTGATAATTATCAAACAAATGATTTTTTTACAAAGCATCATCTATATATAAGTCTAATCATTTCCAAAAAAGTAATCGAAGAAGTTCTTTTTTTTCTTCTGGCTCTTCCAGTAAGAAGCATATTTTTCCTGGGTAATTAAACCGATGGGGCCTTCGTAAATTCCTCCATTAATGTAACCATCATACACTTTTACGGCTATAACATTTTCGCCCGCTTCAAGTAAGTTATCCGGAAGATAATAGCCCCTGAATACCTGCCATTCATTACTAAAATGAACATTTCCGTCTTCGCTTTTCATCTTTCCCGTAGAGCCAATTAATTTTCCATTTACGTACACCTCATCAAGGTCATCAATTTTACCCATCAGCAGAACAAACTTTTTATTAATTACAGACTGATTCAATTTAAAAGTTTTCCTGTACCATGCAAAACCATTGTAATCTGTAAAGCCCTGTGTTTCCCAGTAACCGGGGACAAATACTCTATTCCAGTTTGAGTCATCAAAATCTTTTTTCTGCCAGCGTGCATTATTACCGGTATTAAATTTCCATTCCCCTTCTAGAGAAATTGTTGGAATAAGACCGGAGCCTTTGGCAAAAAATCCAACTTCTCCACCGGTTATACCGCCAGCCTGCTGGGAATCATATACTCTTACGGCAATTACATTATCCTGATTAATTTTTAACAGGTTAACCGGAACCGAATATTTTCTGAAAGCATTGTAAGCCGTATTATAATCTGGAGGGAAGGTACCGGAAAAACCAACAAGCACACCATTAATATAAACCTCATCAACATCATCTATATAACCAAGCTGAAGGTACAAACCACTTCTATTAAATTCTTCAGAGCAGTAAAAATGTTTTCTGTACCAGGCGTATCCATCATATCCGTAAAAGCCTTCATTTTCCCAGGCGGAGGGGACTTTTATTTCCTCCCAATCCTTATCATACAGTTTTGGATCTGCCCACTTCTTATCATCACCAATAGTAAATCTCCATCTACCTTTCAGGTTCAGAATTTTCTCCCATTCATTTCCGTACAGGCAAGAAGAACCAAATGTAACTATTAGCAAAACAAGCGCAATAAAAGATCTATATTCCGGTGTAGTATACTTTTTCATACGTTAAATATAGTATTTATTTTTTTTCGTTAATCGGAAAAGATTGTCAAATTTTGTAAAATAATGTCATCTGCTTGTTGTATTAAATTCAAGAGAATCTGAAAACACAGTGTTTTCAAACTCTTTAAAAATGTCCGAGCACATTCTTTTAACCTGATCTTCTTTTTCCTTGTTGTAAATTTCTTTTACAAGCTCTATACCCTCTGCATCACCAATTTGATATAGAGATAAAGAAATCAATATTCTGATGGAAGGAATCTTTTCCTTTGAAAGCTGCTTTATCAATGTCTTCTTAAGTTCAACCATTTTATATTTACCCGCATAGTAAATTGCGCTTTCTCTTAAGCCATCATTTTCAGAAGTGATTGCACGGCCTAAGTTTTCTATGCACTGTTCATACCTTGTTAACTTAGACGGTTTTTTTTCAACGGTTTTAGCTTGTGAAGTAGTTGTTAAAAATATTGCGGCCGTTAAAATAATTATTGTAATCTTTAATGCCTTCATTGTGAACCTCCTGTTTTTTTTGTTCACAATGTTAGACGGTAACTTTTAAAAGCAAGTTGTCATAGATGAGTAAAGGTTTGTAAAAACATGTAAAAGCAAAAAAGTTTTAATTCCCTTACTCAGAATCAGCTTTCTACAAGTTTGTACCCAATTCCATGTACTGTTATTATGATTTGCGGATGGTTATAATCAACTTCAACTTTTTGTCTTAGTTTCAAAATAAAATTATCCACTGTACGTGTTGTGGGCGATTCCTCATATCCCCAAATTTTCTGAAGGAGTTCATCTCTGCTAACAGTTTTATTTCTGTTCTCCCAGAGATAACGGAGAATTTCAATTTCTTTATGCGACATCTGAACAGATTCATTTTCAACCAATGCGTTATAAGTTGTAAAGTTAACTTCAAGTCTGCCAATTTGAACAGAAGCACTTTTTTTATTTGTAGGCGCTTCATCACTTCTTCTTAAAACTGCTTTAATACGGGCAAGAAGTTCTCTAAGACTAAAGGGCTTTGTAACATAATCATCAGCTCCAAGTTCTAAACCCAACACTTTATCAATTTCTTCTCCTTTCGCTGTAACAAGAATTACCGGGGTTGTATTTCCATCTTTTCTGATAGTTTTACAAACATCAAAGCCGGATAATTTCGGCATCATTACATCAAGAAGAACCAGGTTATAATTATTGTTCCGTATTTTCTGTAATCCAATTTCACCATCCTCGGCATAGTCAACCTCATAACCTTCAAATTCAAGATTGTCTTTCAATCCCATTCTCATGTAGGGTTCATCTTCAACAATTAATATTTTATACATTGTTAACTCCAATATTTTCATTTATCAAAGGGAATAAAAGTTTAAATGTACTTCCCTTTCCTGACTGGCTGTTGATTTCGATTCTGCCGTTGTGTGCAGTAACTATATGTTTTACAAGGGCAAGTCCAAGTCCTGTGCCTTTGGTATTATGAACATTACCGGTTGATACCCTGTAAAACTTTTCAAAGATTTTTGTTTGTTCTTCTTTAGAAATTCCAATTCCAAAATCCTGTACCTGAACAAAGCCCATTTCTTTCTCAACACCAGTTTTAATCTTTACTTCCTTTTTTTCTTTGCTGTACTTAACGGCATTATCTATAAGATTAATTATTGCCTCGGATATAGATTCCCTGTCTGCGTTTAATAATAATTTTTCTTCAGCATATTCAATTGAAAAAGTAAAACCGTTGTTCTTAAGATGAAAGCTATAGACATTTGAAATATTCAGGAGAATTTCGTTCAGGTTACATTGTTCAAAATTATATTTTATTTTGCCTGCTTCCATTTTAGAAAAGTTAAGGATTTTGTTCACGATTTTACTAAGGCGGGCTGTTTCCTGGCTAATAATTTTATAGTATTCTTTTTTCTTTTCATCAGTTTTTACCCGCTCCATCTCTAACGTTTCTGCAAACATACTAATTAAAGCAAGCGGTGTTCTAAGTTCATGAGAAACATTCGAAAGAAAGTCT
>CAZIDB010000158.1:0-11138 GCA_964537965.1 uncultured Melioribacter sp.
AATCCTGTTCCTGTTGAAAAACAAGTGATCAGCTTATTTATTGGTATTAATGATTATTTGGAAACAATTCCTGTAGCAAATGTAAAAAGATTTGAAAAGGAAATGTTGGAATATTTTGAACTAAAACATCAGGATATTCTTGAAACAATCAGAACTGAAAAACAATTGAGCGATGAACTGGTTACAAAGATTAAATCTGTTGTTGAAGAATTTTTACCCAAATTTAAAATAAGCGAATGATACAAACAGGAAATTGATTATTTAGATTATGGCAACATTACGGGACATAAAGAGAAGAATTAAGAGCGTTAAAAGTACGCAGCAGATTACCAAGGCAATGAAGATGGTAGCAGCCGCCCGGTTAAGAAGGGCACAGGAAAATATTATTAATTCCCGTCCTTATTCAAAAAAGATTTTTGAAATGCTTAACCATCTTTTAAGTGTTGATAATGGAATTGATAACCCGCTCTTAAAATCCCGCGATGTTAAAAATGTTGCTATTGTAGTTGTAACTTCTGATCGCGGACTTTGCGGTGGCTTCAATATGAATATTATTCGGGAAGCCACAAATCTTATTCAAAATGAATATAAAGCTTTGTATGAAAGCGGAAATGTTTACTTATGGTGTGTAGGTAAAAAAGGCCAGGATCATTTTTCAAGAAGAAATTTTAAAATAACCGGACAATACGGTGGAATCTTTTCTAATCTGGACTTTAGTTTTGCTCTTTCACTTGTAAAAGAATTAGCAGATAAATTCATTGCAGGTGAGATTGATAAAGTTGTAGTTGTTTACAATGAATTCAAATCGATTATTCAACAAAACATAAGGACTGAGCAGTTACTGCCTATCAAACAAATTGAAGCTCCGGAAAACCTTCCTCATAAAGTTCAGGATTTCATTTATGAACCTGACAGGGTTGAAATTATAAAGAAACTCCTTCCAAAACATTTGAATTCTCAGATATGGAGAGTTTTACAGGAATCATTTGCAGCAGAACTTGGCGCAAGGATGACAGCCATGGATATGGCAACTGAGAATGCAAAAGAACTTATCAAATCCTTACAGTTGAACTATAACAAAGAAAGACAATCAGCCATTACTACAGAAATTCTTGAAATTGTTAGCGGTGCAAACGCTTTAAAGGGATAATAAGATTATTTGTAAAACACTTTGTTTTTTGCTAAATTTAGAGCCAATTTTTTCGTAATATATGTTTGAAGATTTACAGCAAAAGCTCGAAACGGCGCTAAAAAAGGTCAGAGGACAAGGAAAGTTAACTGAATCTAATATTTCTGATACTTTACGTGAAATAAGGCGTGTACTTTTAGATGCTGATGTTAATTATAAAGTAGCCAAAAAATTTATTGACGATGTAAATGCAAAAGCTCTTGGCACTGAAGTTCTTAATTCTATTACACCCGGGCAGTTAATAACAAAAATAATTTATGATGAATTAACTGTTCTGATGGGAAGCAATCATTCAGAGATGAAACTGAATGCTTCCGGCACTACAATAATTTTAATAGTAGGACTTCAGGGTTCCGGTAAAACTACTTTCAGCGCTAAGCTTGCAAAGTATTTAACTGCAAGATCAAGAAAAGTTTTAATGGTTGCGGCTGATATTTACAGACCTGCAGCAATTGACCAGTTAAAGATTTTAGGCGGCCAGATAAATATACCGGTTTATTCATCTGATATTAAAGATGCTGTTAAGATTGCAAATGATTCTTTAGTGTTTGCGAAAGATAAAGGACTTGATACAATAATTATTGATACTGCCGGCAGACTGCACGTAGATGAAGAGCTGATGAATGAAGTTGCTGCAATCAAAAAAGATGTTAACCCAACGGAAACATTATTTGTAGTTGACTCAATGACCGGGCAGGACGCAGTAAATTCTGCCAAAGCTTTCCATGAGAAAGTTAATTTTGATGGTGTTGTTCTTACAAAACTTGATGGTGATACAAGAGGCGGTTGCGCTTTATCTGTTAAAGCGGTAGTAGATAAGCCAATTAAATTTGTTAGTCTTGGCGAGAAATTGGATTCAATGGAAATCTTCTATCCTGATAGAATGGCTTCAAGAATTCTCGGCAAAGGTGATATAATTTCACTTGTTGAAAAAGCACAGGAACAATTTGACGAGAAAGAAGCAGAGAAACTTCAGGAGAAGTTAAAAGAAAATAGATTTGACTTTGAAGATTTTCTTAAACAAATTAGGCTTATCAAAAAGATGGGTTCTTTAAAATCTTTGCTTGGAATGATTCCCGGCATTAGCAACCAGATAAAGGATGCAAATATTGATGATAAAGAACTTGTTAAGGTTGAAGCTATAATTCAATCTATGACCAAAAAAGAACGAATGAATCCTAAGATATTAAACGGGGGAAGACGTCGCAGGATTGCAAGAGGAAGCGGTAACTCGATACAGGATGTAAACAGACTGATTAAGCAGTTTGAAGAAATGCAGAAAATGATGAAGATGTTTGCCAAAGGGGGAATGAATAAAAAAATGAATTTTAAAAATTTTCGGAATAATTGATTAAAATAATTTGGAGGAATAAACAACTTGGCTGTTAAGTTAAGATTAAGAAGAATGGGAAAAAAGAAACAACCTGTGTATAAAGTTGTTGCTGCAGATTCACGTTCACCAAGAGATGGAAAATTTCTGGAAGCTATTGGATTATATAATCCTAAATCAAACCCTGCTTTAGTTGATATAAATGAACAAAGGGCATTGTATTGGTTGGGTGTTGGTGCACAACCGACTGAAACTGTGCGTAGTTTATTATCTAAACAAGGAATTCTTCTTAAAAAAGAATTATTGAAAAAGAAATTATCTGAAGAAGAAATTGCAAATAAAATTTCCGATTGGCAGAAATTGAAAGAAGCAAAAAAGTCTTCTGTTAAAAAAACTGAAAAGCTTAGTAAAAAAGCTGCCGCCAAAAAAGCTGCTGAAGCAAATGAACAGCCCGGCAAAGCTGCTGAGGAAGTAAATAGTACTGCTTCCTGATGAAATTATTTTCAAATGATTTCATTTACTGATTAGTTAAGTACTAATTGCTAAATTTATAGAGGGCTATATTATGAAAGAATTCATTGAGTTCATTGTTAAAAGCCTTGTTGATAATCCCGATGCAGTTAACATCGAGATGAAAGTTGGTGAAGATAAAAAATATGTTTTCACCTTGAAAGTAGCGCCTGAAGACGTTGGTAAAGTCATTGGCAAACAAGGAAAAACCGCTGTTGCAATCAGAACATTGCTAACGGCTGTTGCTGCAAAGGAAGGTAAAAGAACAGTAATGGAAATTCTGGATTAATCAGTACGTGAGTGACTTTTTCCTTGTAGCTGAAATAAAATCTGCTTATAAAAAAAATGGTTTTGTTTCGCTGTTAACTCACATAAATAATCCGGAAACCATCCTTGATCTTGATAAAATTTATATTGAGATCTTTGGAGATTACAAAGAGTTCTTCGTCGAAAAAGCTGAGAAAGTAAAAAACAACTTTTATCTTAAGCTTAAGAACTTTAATACTGATGATGAAATTCAGTTTTTAATCGGGAAGAATATCTTTGTTAAAACTGATGTGAAAAACAAAACCGGGAAAGATGTTTATTTTGTTCGGGATCTTATTGGAAGTGTCGTATTAAGAAATGATGAAAAATTTGGTGAAGTGACTGACGTTTTATTTCTTCCGGCTAATGATGTATATGTTATTCAGGATATAAATGAAAAAGAAATTTTAATTCCTGCTATAAAGGATTATATAGAAAGTTTTGATCCTGAAAAGAAGATTTTGATATTAAAAGCGGGCGGCAGTATTTACGATGATGAGGATTGATATTGTTTCTGCTGTTCCGGATTTGTTGCATAGTCCGTTAAACGCAAGCATTCTTAAAAGAGCACAGGATGCTGATAAGGTTGGGATTTATATTCATAACCTTAGAGATTATGCACACGATAAACATAAAACTATAGATGATAAACCGTTTGCCGGTGGCTCGGGAATGATATTAAAACCCGAACCGTTCTTTGAATGCATTGAAAAGCTCCAGAATGAAAGAATCTACCAGCATGTTATTTATTGCTGCCCTAAAGGAAAAATCTTTAATCAGCAGATTGCTAACAAGTTTTCACTTGCAGAAAATATTTTAATTATTGCAGGTCATTACAAAGGAGTTGATGACAGGGTACGCGAGCGATTTGCTACCGATGAAATTTCAATTGGTAATTATGTGTTAACTGGCGGAGAAATTCCTGCCTTGGTTATTGTAGATTCTGTTGTTAGATTGATTCCAGGTGTTTTGCACGATAGCGAATCGGCATTGAATGATTCTTTTATGGATGGAGATGTGGTTGAACCTCCTTATTATACTCGCCCAGCTGAGTATAAAGGAATGAGCGTACCGGAAGTTTTACTTTCCGGCCACGCAAAAAAAATTGATGATTGGAAAAAAGAACAATCGAAGTTGCTAACAGAAAAATGGAAAAAAATAAATAGTTCGGAGTAGTTATGGATAAATTAAAAGAATTCGTAAACGATCAAATTAAAACAGACCTTCCTGTTTTTAACCCCGGTGATCATATTCGTGTTCATTATAGAGTTATTGAAGGCGATAAAGAAAGAATCCAGCCTTTTGAAGGTGATGTTATAAGCATTAGAGGTAATGGAGTTTCAAGAACGTTTACTGTAAGAAAAATTTCAAGCGGTGTTGGTGTGGAAAGAATTTTCCCTATCTACTCACCAAAGATTGCTAAAATTGAAGTTCTTAAAGAAGGTGACGTTCGCAGAGCAAAATTATTCTACTTAAGAAAACTTTCGGGTAAATCCGCAAGGATTAAAACCAAAACAAGAAGCCAGGAAGCTTAGTTTTTCAGCCGCTTAACAGAGCGGCTTTTTTTATTTATAAGTTTAATTTTCAAATTGATATGAGTAAACAGACAAAAATTTTATTACCGGATAATATTTTTTCTGTTTTATTCGCATCTGTACTGCCGGATAATGTTAAAGAAAACATTAAATTTACTGCTTCATCTGTCATATCAAATGAAATTGAAACAGGCAATGCAGATATAGGGATAATTCCATCCTGTGACCTGATTAAACACCAGGATTTTTTCGTATCAAACAAACTTGCTTTCTCATTCGACGGACAACTCTCCGGTTCTTACCTGTATTTTGTGCCCGGCCAGAATAATTTTACTGACTTGTATTTAACAGGTGATGTAAATTCCAACGATGTTATTCTTAGCAAAATAGTCTTCAATGAAAGGTATTCTTCGCAGATACAGATTCACCTTGCAAATGAAATTGATCCCGGTAAGAACTATCTTGTAGCAGGTGATAAGAATTTTGAGAATGGGAAATTCAGTCGTGGATTAAGTTTTGCGGATGAATTATCAACAATGTTATTCCTGCCTTATGTTAATTTTGTTTTAGTATGCAAAGACGAATCATCTCTATCATCCATGAACAAATTATTCGAAGGTATTGATGAAAGGATTGAGAACAGCAGCAGTGAGATTATTGATAAGCTGCAGTTTGACACCTCTTCTAAAGATTTTGTAAATGAAAATTTAAATTCTGTTTATTATGAAATGACAGAGAATGAAACTGATGCTCTCACCGAACTGATCCGTCTTCCTTACTACCACGGTATTACAGAAGAACTCTTCGATTTGAAGTTTGTTTGAAAGCTACATTGTTCACCATTCGGTATTCCATGTGTGATATTCGTAATTCTTTGTAATTCGATAGCAACTCAATAGTCATGGAAAAGGCTAAGGCGAAGGCTGAGAAGCACTAGTCGTAATTCGTCATTTAAGGTTCAACTTGCATCATTGCAACCTTGCATTCTTGCGGACTTGTATCCTCGGTAGTAATTCAATTGAAATTCAATAGTAATTCGATGGTAACTCTATAGTCATGGAAAAGGCGAAGGCTGAGGCTGAGAAGAACTGTCATTCATCATTTCTTATTTGATATTCGTAATTCTTTGTAATTCGATAGCAACTCAATAGTCATTCAATTGTAATACAATGGTCATTCAAATACCGTTCTCCCAATCACCGTATCTCCCACTCTCCGATTCGTCATTTAGTTGTTTCTCACATTTACCATCTCACATTTTACATCAAACATCCATCTTCATTGCCTGTTCAGATACATTTTGAGCCAGGCAAGATCACTGCAAAGGTCAGTTAAGTTTGAAATTGAAACCTGGGTCATATTTAAAAATTTTTCCCGGAATATCTTAATATAAAATTCACTGCCGGTTTTAATTAATTCTTCAAGGTTTGATCGTACATTCCCGATATTCTCAGTGTATTCTTTTTTGTACCTGTTAAAAACCTGTTCGTCAATTGCAGCATCTCCGCGCTGAATTATTGTAAAAAGTCCTTGTAAATATTTAGCAATAAAAGCTGTTTTTTCAAGCAGCTCAAATTTATTCTTTGTAATGCCTGCATCAATCAGCCTTTCAAGATCATCCTTTAATTTTAATTTATTGTTTGAAAAATTTTCTACTGCTTCAATAAGTTCTTTAGTTTGCAATGCTGTATTCAAGATAAACTCTTATTTAGTTTTAATGCCGAGTCCAATTCCATCACCAATTGGAAGGATTGTTGATTTAATATTTTTCTGTGACATAAATTTCTCATTAAATTCCCGGATAAGCTCAGTTGATCTTTTATAATTCTCCGGTACCTCTGAAGAAGCAGCATAACCATGCCATAAAAGATTATCGATAAAAATGATTCCACCTTTTTTAAGCAGTAGCATTGAGTAATCAAATAAACGTAAATAATCCTGCTTATCAGCATCAAGAAAAATAAAATCAAATTTCTTTTTCATCTTAGGCATCTCAGTTAAAGCTTCACCTTCAATTAAAACAATTTTCTCTTCGAGTCCTGAATTGCTGATATTCTCTTTTGCAATCAAAATATTGTCTGCACTTTTCTCAATTGTATAAAGCATACCTTTTTTGCCAAGATTCTTTGCAATACGAATTGATGAATATCCAATGGCAGTGCCTATTTCAAGTACACGTTTTGGACTGCTTATCCAGATTAACTGCTCAAGAAATTCTGCTGAACCCCAATCGAGTATAGGAACATTTTTCTGCTCTGCAAAATCTTCCATCTCAAGAATCTGCATGTCAATTTCTTTACGGAATTTAGTTAAATAATTTAATTGTGTCTGATAAAGAATTTTACTCATATTTGACCCTGAAATAATTCTATAATCAATTTAATATAAAATCAGTTTCCATGCGAATGATTGTCTGTAATAATTTTTACCTTGTAGCGTCTTCTTATTGAATTAATCAAATAGATATTATCAAACTCATTTAACTGATTCCTGTAAATTATTTTCTCCTCAATCAAACCTTGTTCTAAAAGATGCTGCCTGTAAGTGCCGGCGAGTAAACCACATTTAACCGGAGGAGTAAAAAGCTTTCCGTCCTTCTCAAATACGACGTTCGCAATTGTAGACTCGGTTATCTCGTCTCTTTCGTTATAAAGAAGCACATCATTCAGACCCGGTGATTCATTTAAAGCATTTCTATAAACATTTCTGTTTGTAGTTTTATGATAAAGAAAAATATCAGCGGATGAGACGAAAGATTTTGCTAAGCCTACTAACCGGACTTCATTTGTATCAGCATAAGTAATAGGATTACTTTCGATTTTTAATTTTCCATTGGCAGATAATAACACTCTTATTTTTTGATGTTCATTTTGTAATCTGCCTGAAAAATTATTAAGCTCATTCCTAATTAAATTCCTGTTAAATGTAAAGTTAAAGTATAAAGAACTTTTTTCCATTCGTTCCAAGTGAAGATCAAGCAGATGAAAACCGCTATCAGGCTGCCAGAGTAATGTTTCAAGTAATTGAAATTCCGGCATTAAAGGTTTTAAAATATTTGCTTTAGTGTTACACTCCTTAATTTCTTTTTCAAGAATTGAATCCCAGACAATTCCACCGCCGACACCATATTCAATTTTATTATTCGTCCTGTTGAATAGAAGTGTTCTTATTGCAACATTAAATTGTGCCTGTTTTGATGGGGAAATAAATCCAATTGTTCCTGTATAAATATTTCTTGGGGTGGCTTCAAGTTCATCAATAATTTTCATTGCATTTATTTTTGGTGCACCCGTAATTGATGCTGCAGGAAACATTGCCCGAAAAATCCGGGAGAGGGAAGATCTTGTTACAGCTTTAACCTTTGATGTCATTTGCCAGAGTGTTGGATACTTTTCAATGTTAAAAAGCTTTTCAACTTGTACAGTTGAAATATCGGCAATCCTTCCAATATCATTTCTTACCATATCAACAATCATCAGATTTTCTGCCCTGTCTTTTTGAGAATTATATAACTCCTGAGATTTAGCAAGGTCATCAGAATACATCAGTCCGCGCTCAATTGTTCCTTTCATCGGATGAGATTCAATTACATTGTCATCTAAATAAAAAAATAATTCCGGTGAAGCACTGCAGATTGAGTAATCCTTAAGATTTACAAAAGCGCTGTAATGATTGCCTTGCTGTGCAATCAGATGTTTGAATATTTCCCATGGATCAGTAAAGTATTCTTCCAATAAACGGTAGGTAAAATTAATCTGATAGGTATCGCCCTGCTCTATATAAAACTTAATCCTGTTAAAAGCTTTCTCATAATCTTCATCAGTAATATTTTTACGAAGGAGCAATTCATTTATTGGATTCACGGGCTTTTCTATTTCTTCAATTATGGCAGGCGAGTTATAAATACCAAACCAGGTTAAGGGGAAGTTACCACCTGGTTTGGATTTTATTGCTTTATCAAACGCTTCAGATGCTTCATAAGATAAAAATCCTGCAGCCCAAACCTCTCTTTTTTCAACAACGCTTTCAACTTCTGCCAGGATATTTTCAACTTCAGAAATTTTGTTCGTAGTAAATATTTCAATTGGAGAAATAAAGTGAAGCCATTGTTTCCGGAAGTTATGATGAAGGATTATTTCATTTTCTTTAATTAGCATTAACAAATAGTTTTTCTTTTGCAGTGAAAATATTTAAGGGATTACATTATTGAATTTACATCAACAACTATTTTAAGATAAGCATCTTTTTAGATAGATTTCTTCCTGCAATGCTAAGATTGCAGAAGTAGATTCCGCTTGAACAAATATTGCCTTCATTATTATCGCCATTCCATGTTACTGTATTTTGTCCGGCATCCGTAAACCCGTTAAAAACGGTTTTAACTTTTTGTCCAAGCACATCATAAACTGTAACTTCGGCTTTCTCGTAGCCTTTTGTGTAAAAGCGGATTTTTGTTGACAAATTAAACGGGTTTGGAAAATTCTGTTCAAGTGAATAATCCGTTGGAAAAATATCTACCATTCTTTTAACCGAGATTAATGAATTGCCCACGTTCAGGTTGTAAAATTTATTCGGAGAAGGATCATTATAAGTCTTACCGGAAATATCATTATAAGTGAAATAGAAATAAAGCAAATCTCCCTGGTTGTAATTTATATTACTCAACAAATATTCCTTGCCAGATGTTAATGTTAGCTCGTAAGGTTCAAACTCTTTTCCGTTTACGGAAATATTTATTTTTACAGTCGACTGATTTATAACTGCATCAGAGTACAGAGTTTTTCTTATTTGATATTTACCGTTAAGTAATTCAACCACGGGGTAATAAAATGAAATTGCTTTCTCGGCTGATAACAATCCGTAACCTCTGTCATTGTTTGGTTCATTAAAATTATCCGATGCCTGCAGCATAAGATTTCTTACTTCAGTGTTTGGTAAGAACGGATAAGTTGAAAGAATTAATCCGGCTATTCCACCAGCAATTGGAGCCGCAGATGAAGTACCCTGGCTTGAATAATATCCATCAGTTGTATTTGCAGTGGCTCCAACAACATTCATACCCTGGGCAAGAACATCTGGTTTAATTCTTCCATCGTAAGAAGGACCTCTGCCGCTGAATGAAGCAACAACATTATCTTTTGTAACAGCACCAACCGCAATAACATTAAAGCCGTCTGCCGGTGCAGTTATGTATTTGAAAGTTTTGTTTCCCTCGTTTCCGGCCGAATTAACTACAACAACTCCACGCTTGAAAGCAAGATCTGCTGCTTTAGTTATTATTGTTGTATTGCCATCCATATCTGAGTATGAATACGGATTTGTATCAAGATCACTGTAACCAAGAGATGATGATGTAACATCTACACCGTAATTCTCCATCCATTCAAGCGCTGCAGCATAATTATCTTCTTCAAATGTAGTCTCGGAACTAATATCTTCAGTTTTAGCAAGAAGGAACCGGGCATTGTACGCAGAACCAATAAGCTGTCCTTCCATAAATCCACCGATTATTCCGAAGACATATGTTCCATGGTTTTCTTGTCCTTTGGTATCTCCCGGTTCGTCGGCAGTATTATCATCGTTTCTTACAAAATCATGTTCTGCAATTACATTCGAATTTCTAAACGCTTCGTGATATTTCCAGTCAAAGCCGGAATCAAGCAGGCCGATTATTACTCCGCTACCGTCAATTCCTTTATCGTGCATAGACGGAACGCTTGATAATTCCAATTGAGTTAGTGATGCCCCGTAATTTAATGAATATGTTGAATTAGATTTTTCTCCGTCTGTTGTAACAGGAAAATACTCGGGTTGCTTTTTAATTACAGCCTTCCTGACCTTTTCAACCTTTTCAACAAAATCAAGTTGCTCAACAGCTTTAACCTGGTTTTCAGTTAAGTAACATGAAACTGCATTAAACCATTTCAATCTATGAAAAATCTTTACACCGTAAATCCGAATGTCTTCAACATATTTTTCATATACCGGCAGATCTTCATAGCCGATAAGCTCATCTTCAGAAACTGATTTTAAACGTCTTTCAATGCACTTTTCTGTTAAAAGATTTTTTGCCAGTATGTAGTGATCTGATGTTTTGGATAGCGCATCATTAACTGAAATACCTTTGTCTTTAAAATAGACGAAATATTTCTCCTGTGTGAAAACTGAGAGCGAACATAGACAAAGTATCAGTAAAATCTTCCTGAACATTTACAACCTGAATTTTAACACTCATAATTTAAGATTTGCCGGTCAACAGTGCAATGCA
>CAZIDB010000159.1:0-1636 GCA_964537965.1 uncultured Melioribacter sp.
TAAGTAATCTTAAATTTTTCTTTAGATTGGGAGTGGGATCACAAAGAGTAGGATTAAGAATAAGAGTAAGAGTAAGAAACTACAGAAAAATTCATAATACCATTCCCGTAAATTGTGTGTGAAAATTGTTGAAGAAAGTTAAAATGTATTGTGGGAAGTTCTACAAACGGAGAACCATGAAAATAATTTAATATCATCCCTCTCCGCCGCGGCGGATCCGCTCGGGATGAGTTACTATCAAGTTATGCAACGACTTGCTACTGCATTTATCAGCTTAAACCGTTGGCTTACCTGTGAGCCTCTGGATCATAAATCCGGCTGAGGCAGGCTTTTGTGTGATTGATTGATGATATACAAATTACCTGGCTGATATCTCATTAATTCCGGATTGAATACCGAATGGTGTAAAGGAAAGTTTTGAAGCCTTAACCTGCTCAAAGAGTTTTAAATTAGCTTCATTCCTTGGCTGGATTTTATGATAAAGATGGTATTGAATTGCAATGTTATTTAGTGAACTTACTTTGATGCCGTTTAATTCTAACCTGTATTGTATATCGCTGTCTTCACCTATTGAAGGATAAACATAGCGCTCATCAAAACCATTAACTGAAAGCAATTCCTTTTTATATATTGAGAAGTTACAGCCAAGTAAACCGCGTTTTTTTTTATTGAAGTAAGTTCTAAGAAATTTATTTTTAAAGTAGAAGCCCTTTTCAATATCGGTTGAGTTACCGAATAACCCATCGGCAAATAATTTATATTTTTCATTCTCAAGGAATCCATTTTTAATATTTTCCGTTGTCAGCATACCGGTAATCTTCTCAGAAAGATTTACTCTTCTTCCTGTAAGACACACTTTATCTTTTCTGTTTTCAAAGTGTTCTCTTACAAAATCTTTATGCGGAATACAATCGCCATCAATAAATATTATGTAGTCTGAACGTGAAGCTAATATTGCCCTGTTAAGTATTTTATTTTTTCTGAATCCGTTATCTTCCTGCCACAGATGAATTAAAGGATATTCTGATTTGCGGCTTAACATTTCAACTTCGGTAGTAAAAGCAGAGTTTGAACCATCATCGGCAATAATTATTTCGAAATTACGGAATGTCTGGCGTTCTAAACCGGCTAAAACAAGTTTCAGGTAATCTGGTTTATTGTAAACAGAAATTATAAGTGAAGCGCTAATCATTATCCTTTATATCCCCGCGTTCCCGTTTAATTTTATTTCTATCATATTTCTTCTTATCATCTTCAACCTTAGGAGGCTTTTGAGGAACCGGAATTCTTTTCTTTAGAATTGAAGATTTATTTTGCCTGTTGTTTAAATTTCTTGCCATAGGATTCCTTTAAACAAAAAAAGCCGATCATATTTCAGATCGGCTTTTGTAAAACTGAAATGCTGATATTACTTAACCAACATCATCTTCTTTGAAGAAGTAAATTTACCTGCAGTAACTTTATAAATATAAGTACCGCTTGTTAAATTCGATGCATCGAAATCAACATTGTAAACGCCAGGAGCTTTGGTTTCGTTAACCAACGTAGCAATTTCCTGTCCGAGTGTATTGTAAATCTTCAAAGTAACTAATCCTGTTTCAAGAACACTAAATCTAATAGAAGTAGTTGGGTTGAA
>CAZIDB010000159.1:1736-2976 GCA_964537965.1 uncultured Melioribacter sp.
GAAGTAGGTAACAGATTTATAAAGTGATCAGTACCAACTGATGATTCATTATCATTTGCGCCTGTATTTGAAGGCAAGCCCCAGTTAGCGCCGTATTTATACTGAATTCTTAAACCTGTATACTGTTTGAAAGTAACATCTGCTGTCCAGATCTTATCACCGGCAACTTTATCGCCGTTTGTACCGTCGTCTTTTAAGAAGATAACTTTATCAACATCTGAATCCGGCCATCCGCCGCCAGGCCATTTCAATGGTTGAACAGCGCCGCATATTACAACACTTTCAATTGCTGCGAAAGGCTGACCTGTAACTGAAGAAACTGCATTATCAACATTTACCTGGAATTTAACAACGCAAGGCTGGTTGATAACGCTTTCCAATGTAAGGTTATTATATGTTCTTTCGATGAATGCACTGCCAGCAGTTAAATCATCTGCTGTAAATGTATAGGTTTTATTAGGATCGCCTTCCCAGTCTGTTCCACCAGCACCTAAATTATAAGCATATTTATAATTCCAGGTTTCTGCTTCGGCAACAGTGTAGTTCTTTGTTAATTCATAGTAGTTAGGATTTGTTGGATTAGCAGCCATAACATCATCACCGCTCCATCCGTTAAAGCTTCCTCTTACTGTCATAACATCTGTAGAAGGATTGAAACGTCCGGAGACAATTTCAAATTCCATATTACATGAGAATGTAACGGAAATTTCTTTTCCAATAACTGTAACATCATTAAAGAATGCAACATCAAGAGTTTGTGAAGGAGCAGTTAATGTGAATGTTCTGTTAGAAACGCTTTCCCAGTTATCCGTTCCGCCTTTGATGATGACAAATTTATATTCATATGCTGTTCCGGCATTTGCAGTCGGTAAATTTGCTGTAACCGTATAAACTTTATCGTTATCAGGATCTGTTGTTGTAAACATTGTACCAGCCCAGTCGCTTGCATCACCAGCAGCAGTCTGGAAACTACCGCGAACAACGCATACATCTGTTCCGGGAGTAAAGTTACCAAGACCTTCCTGAACACTTAAGTTAACCTGGAATGTAACAGGAATTGTAGGTTGAACGCCCTTAGTGAATTTTTCAATTAAAGGATAAAGACCTGCGGTACCAAAAGCGCCAAGGTAGCAAATACTTCCATCGGGGCTGAATGCTATTGATCTTTGTTTTTCACCGGCGCCACTCTGTGCTCTGTCTCCGTAGAAATGCCATTCAACACTGTCTTTCAATGTCTTTG
>CAZIDB010000159.1:3076-11110 GCA_964537965.1 uncultured Melioribacter sp.
CTCTGTGCTCTGTCTCCGTAGAAATGCCATTCAACACTGTCTTTCAATGTCTTTGTAGCAATATCAATTTTATACCAGTTTCCGTCTGTTAACTGATATGTTCCGTTAAACAATCCGGGATCTGAATATCCAATGTTTCCTGATGATGCCCACAATACGTTGTCCTGTAATGGATCCCATACAGCTGATTCTGTCTTGAATCCATATAAACTATCTGTAAGTACAAAAGGATCAAATTCTGATGCGCGGGTATAGATCATAATTCCAGGCATTGTGTATGAGCAATCATAATAAGTTAATCCGTCACCGGATATTACTGTTACTCTTGCATAACCTGGGTCTGCATCCAGCACGTTACCAACAAAGTTAAAATCTTTATCATAGATAAGTGTTGGTTCGCCAGGTAATACTGAACGGCAGTAAATATTTCCCATATCATCAATAGCTGGTGTGGTTGGTGAAGTATTTAATGTTGAGTATAAATCAACACCGCCCATGCATTCGCCGGTTTTGTAATTGATTCTGTAAATCCATGGACCTTTTACAAACTTGGTTGTCCAGCCGCAGGTGTAAATAATATTTCCATTCTCGTCAACATTCATACCTTTTGTTGAATTCCATAAGGTATCCTGGAAACCTGCACCGCTCATCACTTTAATTGGTGAGAATGATGCTGGTGTACCATCTGCATTGAAAACCATGATAGTACGGACTTTTTTCCAAGCACCCGTACCATCCTGAAGGCTATCTACAACATAGTAATCAGAAACCCATACCTTACCGTCAGGATCTACAGCAAGCGCATGGTTGTTTCCTTTAAGATCTTCGTTTGGAAATCCACCTACATATGTCCATTGTGCATGACTTAATGAAGCTAAAATAACCACAAAGGAAAAAACAAATAGAAACTTTTTAAACATTAGAACTCCTCCTGTTTTAAAAATTGAGAATACGACAATAAAGATATAATTTTCTAATGTTTATCCAAACCATTTTTTTATAAAAATTAATTTGGAACTTTAAAAAAAATTAAGCCGCTTATCTAAAGCGGCTTAAATAAATTTTAATTCATATTTAAATACTTTGAGTTCCTGTTGTCTGAATTCGGAAACAGAATCTGGTAAACGAATGAAAAAGTTTAGAATAATATATTCTATTTAAATAACCCACGGATTAATCCGTGGGCTATTAAGAACAAATTATAAATCAAACTAAAATTTAATACCCAAAGAAAAATGCTGTGTATAATCAAGTATACCAAATTCCTGGTATCCATAATCAACAGAGAAACCAAAACCATTGTTAAACATATATTGTAAACCAAAACCAAGGGTTAATCCTTCTTCGGTATTATCAAGGAATAATGATTTATAACCACCGCGTAATGATACAAGATTCATGAAACAATACTCGGCTCCAACGTTAACAGATTCTGCATTATCATTAGGATGAAGAGCATCTGCCCCAACTGTTAAACGGTGCATCTCTGCATTTACTAAATCCATAGCAATACCAATCCTGAATGTTAACGGCAACGGGTAGGATTCGGTATTAAGCTTTGCTAATACCTGGTCATTATTGCCGTAAATCTGTGAATTGATATCGTGCTGAACATAAATGTCTTTTCCATCAAGCTTCATATCTGTTCCGAAGTTTGAAATGCTTGCGCCAATACGAAGCCCATAGATATCCGATATAAATAAAACGCCGAGGTCTGCAGCTACAGCGCTTGCAGTGGTATTATAAATTTTTTGATTTACATATTTCACATTACCGCCAACAGAGAATCTGTCAGTCAGGTTGTAAGCATATGAAAGAGCAAAACACAAATCATAAGGATTAAAGAACTCACCTGTACCTTCGGGTTCATTAAGTGTAGTTACTTCAAGGTCACCGTAATCAAGATAAGTTAAGCTAAGTCCAACAACTCCCATATCTCCAAGATTAACAACACCGCCTGCCCAGTTATAAGTAATATCGGCAAACCAGCGGGAGTGTGAGAAATAAGCGCCGCCGGATTCCATTCTTGAAGCGCCGGCAGGATTATAGTATAATGAAGTAACATCATTTGCAGTGGCAACAAAAGCACCGCCCATTGCAATAGCTCTTGAACCAACAGCTACGTTAAGAAACGGAGCAGCGGTAGAGCCGACTTTTGTTTGCCCAATTAAATTTCCAATAAGTATTATAGTAATGAATAATATTTTTTTCATATTCAATTCTCCCGTTATTTAATAAGGGCAAATTTGCCGATTTTATTTCCAATTCCGGGCGCTTCTACAACAAACACATAAACGCCGTAAGCTACATCAATATTCTCTTCTGTCCTTAGGTTCCAGTACACATCGCCAACGAAAAGATTATCGTGTGTTAATGTTTTAATTAATTCACCGCGCACGGTAAAGATGGAAACTTTAGAACCCGGTGGAATATGGGTAAATCTTATCTCTCTTTCACCGCGTCCGCTTGTTTGAGTGGAGAGTAATCTTGCTTCCGCTTCATGCGTTACTACATAAGGATTAGGAACAACTTTTATATTATTCATCTCATCTTTTGCAGAAGCCGCATCTATTGCACCACCATTAACGTTAAACCGTATTTTATCATTACTGCTAAACGGTTTTAAACTATAAAGGTTAAGTACGCCCTGGGTTTCAATGGCTTTGTTGGGTTCTGTATATGTTACATCAACCTTCCAGGTTCTAAGATATTTCTGACCAACTGTTTCCTTAAAGAAAATAGAATGAACAGTTGTTAAAACACCTGTTTTACCATAGAAGAAATCAATATATTTATTCTGTGTAAGGTTCTTGATTTTAAACGTAACAGGTTGGGCAGGAAAACGATTTGATACCCTGCTTTTGGGGAATAATGTATCTGCAACTGAAGTATCAACAATTGTATTGTAGAATTCAATCTGGTAATCATTTGGTACAACTGTTCCGTTATTCACAGGATAAGTAGGATCTGTAAGTACTGCAAAATTATATTTCGGTGCCGGGCTTGAGGCAATACCTTCAAATCCCGATTCACTTGTATCCTGTTTGATGATAGAATCGTTATAAAGCAATACTCTGAATCCCTGTACAATTTTTGTGTTACCAAGGAATACTGTTGAACGGTTAACAATTGAATCATACGTTGCTACATATGTTGTACCTGTTGGTAAGTACACAAGATTATTTACATAGATCGTATCTGTTCCAACCGGAAGCGTAATTGATTCGGTCGGTTTAACAATCTTCGTTTCTTTTGTTTTAGGAATATAAACCGTATCCGGTGTTACAAGGTCAAGTAAAGACCAGGTAGTTGTATAATGCTGAGCACCTGTATCTTCAAATGCAATTTCGTAACTATAACCATCTTTTATTGCGCTGTCATCAATTACTTCAACTTCAACATCGCCTGTTCCTACAAAGTTAGGTGATTTCTGAAGCTCGGAATTTTTTGCATCTTTATAACCAACCGGTCTTGCACCGGGAGTAATATAGCCTGTATTTACAGAAGTAATAATTTCTCCGGTGGTTGATCTTCTTATGCTCTTTGCATTTTCCGAAGGGAAAATATCAAGATCAGCTTCGCCTGCATCATAAGAGCAAACAGCATAATAATAAGTTTGTCCTTTAACTGCGCTTGAATCAACATAGCGGTTTATAACACCTGTGTTGCTTCCAAGCCAGAATGTTGTACCGCCTGCCTGTTCAAGCAAACGCGCACTTGGATAAAAATATCCTGACACAGAATCTTCAAGATCAAACTGCGCAGAAACATTATCCTGTATAAATACTTTATCGAACGAAAGGTTACCCTGTGCATTTGTTATTTCACGCGAGTCAATAAAATTCATGTCTGTTGCACGATAAATTTTATATCCCTGGAAATCCTGTTTCTTCGTAATGAAGTCACGTGAAGTTTCCGTAGGAGTACCATCCCAGTAAATTACAACTTTACCATCTTCCTGGGATACAGTTATACGCGGAGCAATTGGCGCTTCAGGGAATTTATAACCCTGGTTATAAATCTGCTGAACGATTTTCTTATTGCTTACTATATCGTTGTAATCTTCACCAAACAACAGCGCTGTTGAAAATCTTTCCTTTATATCAGGATCGTCATTCGCTGGTAAGAGAGGAAAATATCCTGATGCATAAATAAAGTCTCCGTCCTGAGGTGTAGCAGGAATAACATCAAATTTACCCGGTGTCATCCTGTTCCAAAGAGATGAGTCATTTCTCATATCGGGAGCAACAGATAAATTAAAAAAGTTAAATGAAGTTAAACCAATCTGGTCAGATTCATCCGGATCGGTTCTGCCAAAGTTTGGTTCACCCTGATCCGGTACACCGTTTCCTTCACCCATATCAGGTCCCGGGTAATCAGTATCATACTGACCAAGACCATCAATACCTGTATCATCATATTCTGATGTCCAGTCGCCGTCTTCATCAATTGTGTTATCTCTTTTTTCATCAATTAAAGGATCACCAACACCGGCACCGGTCAAGTAATTTCTATACTTCAAAGGATCATCACCTTTAAGAATTCTTGCCTTATAATGAATCGATTCGTTCTCATCAATTACTCCGTCAAGGTCGTTATCAATTCCGTCGTAAGCTGATATATGTGGTTGTGCAACACCGTTTACAATACTTCCGATATGTCCTTCACGGAAATATTTATTCGGCTTAATAACGAATTGTACACCCATCGAATATACAATATTCTCACCTGCAATAACAGTATATAAAGTTCTTTCATAGTTAGCAGGATTGATTAGTACAACCTGGTCGCCTGCTTTATAAGTAACAGAATCAAAACTTGTTGCATCAAAACGCGGAGATGCATCCATTTTTGAATCATTATCATTATCAATACCATCAAATGAGTTACTTGGCGACTCAAGGAATGCATAACCGACGTAACCTACTTTCTGACCTTTGTTTCCAACTCCCGGAGGCGCATCGTAAGAATATGTAATAGATTCATTCGGGTAAAAATCTCCAAGGTCGTCACCGCTGTCGCCATCACCACCGGCAAGCGTACCAATTACATTTCCAAAATCTGCTCTTCTGTAAATTGTTGTTCCCTCATTCTGAATATCAAATAACCAGAAGAGAACATCTTCTGCAAGGAAGTTTGACCATTGGAAACCACGTACACGCATTTTCAGACCCATACCATGACGTGTTTGATCTGTGCTGTCCGGTAAGAATAAAAATCCTTTTGTTTCATCAGAATGATCTGCCCAGTTAAACTCATCATCCCACTGGTCGTCGGCTTCAAATATACTTTCCTGCCCGTCTCTTATTCTAACGCCGCGGCCAAAGTAACCAAACCACTGAGGTTTACCTTCATCATCAATCCAGCTTTGCGCAACAGGATCATTCCACGGTTCCTGGGGCCAGGAATATACCAAATGACTCATTGCAGGAGTTTCGTAGCCAACTTCGGGAGCAGCATTTCTAAATCCCGGTCTTGGGTTCCATCCCCAGAAGTAACCTTTTATAGGATGTCGTTCTTCTGACTGATGACTACGCGGGCCTCTGGAAATACTAACAGAGTGAAGAGTGTCTCCATTCTTATTAATGAATTCAACACCGATAAGAGGAATACAATCCCCGATATAATTTTCACCGCTGCCAAGCGGCCATTCACCTCTTACATCTGTACCAACTAGAAATCCTGCAATCTGCCCGTCATCATGGAAAGATATGCCGACCCTGTTACCGTTATGTACACCTGTAAATGGTGGGGTTGTTGAAGGATCGCTTCGCTTTTGTGCAATAAGAACAGAACTGCAAAGCATCAATCCAATTAATATAATCGTTTTAAATTTCTTCATTTTCAATCCCGTTAAAAGTTATAGGATATTCCAAATTCAACTCTCCTTGGTTCAGAAAAGTTGGTAGGACTATTATATATTTCTTCAAGAGTATTATAGAATAACTTAGGCTTAATCTTCTGCGCATCCATAATTCCAAACGTAAACACCGGGTCACCGGAATCTGTATTAACATTAACCGCATTATCAAGATCCAGCAAGTTGAACACTTTAACAAAAATTGATAGCGTGGTATTGCCAATCATAAAATCTTTATTAGCTCTTAAATCTATATTAAAAATAGTTGGTTTAACTTCACTATTACGAGGGTAACCGTTCTGAGAAATTCTTGTATTCTTGTTAACAGCAGGTGTATAAGGCTGACCTGTATAGAAATTTCCGATTAAAGAAAAACCAAAATCATTAGCCTGTGTATAAGCAACAGAAATGTTAAGAGTATGAGTCTGATCCCAATTTAACGGAGCGATATATGTTTCCGGTAAAGCGCCGGAAGTAATTGCATTCCTTGCATCCTGCGGATTTGATGCATTACCTTTTGTAACAGAATATGTATAATCGATATTGGTAGATAAACCACCGGAAAATCTTTTAGCAAATTTTATGATGAAACCTTTAGCGAAACCGAAATCAGAGTTTGCATACTTGTAGTAACTTGAACCTCGTCCGTACACAAGAATTTCATCTGTTTGGGTACCGGTAAGATTTCTGAAATCTTCAAAGAACATTGTCAGGTCGATTGAAATATCATCACCAATTTGCTGCTGTAAACCGATTTCACCCTTAACAGTTTTCTGTGGTTTTAGATCTGCATTACCAATTGTTCCCTGAACACCGGAACCGACTCCAAGTTCAAACTCAGGATTTTCATACATCAGTTCGTACGGTGGCAACTGAAGAAAATGTCCGTATGAAAAATGTATTACACCTTTATCAGTAATAGGAAAAGCAAGACCAATACGGGGACTTACCTGGTATTTAACAGTTGCATCTTTATACCAGTAAGTTTCTCTGTCAGCAAGAGTAATATCAGTTTCACCCGCATCCTGTACACCATTGCCATTTAAATCATGAAACCTGTTGCTTGGCTTTAATGGTGAATTGATATTTGGATCAGTCGGATCATTTAATGTTTTACCATCAGGACTGAATATATCCAAACGAACGCCAAGGTTAAGTATTAAATTGAACGCTTCCAATTTTGACTGAACATAAAATGAAGTCTCAGTTGGTTTGTGCGTATAAGTATTATTATTATTAGATGTAAGCGGAGGAACAGTCATATATAACTGACCGGAAGTAGTATATGTTGGCACTAATTCACTTATTGAATGCATATAAATCTGATGCATTTTGAAATCGCCGCCAAATTGTAAATTAAATTGTTGAGTTAACTGTGAGGTCCAGTCTAACTTAGCACCGTACGTTCCGGTTGTTCTGTTAAAGCGGTTGTAATCAGTTCCACCCACATTAAAACTATACGGAGGAGTCTGAAGAATATTATTATTAACATATTGTGTTGAGTAATCACCCGTATTAATATTTTCATATAAATAATGATGATAGTCTTTAAAGAAATACGATAGGTTTAATGTGTAATAGCTTGATGAAGAAACAGCGTGATTAATCGACAAAGTATTTGTATAACCTTTTCTAAACCTTTGAAGGTTATTATCGGGAGTTAACCTGTTGCTGCCGTTATAATCTTTATATTCCTGGAAATCAGCAATATAATTAAAACTAACTTTTACGCCTGTAAAAGGTCTGCCGGTAATTTTAGCCTGACCAAAAAGTCTCTGGTTAGGATTCATAGAGACCCATGCGTTATCACCGTTTTGAGTTATGTTAAAATCGCTTCCGGATGATCCGGCTTTTTCTGTTGCACGATCTGTAACAAGAAAAGTTCTTTTACCGTAGAGATAACCGGTATTATAAAAATATCTTCCGTTAACAAAGAAAAATATTTTATCTCTTAAAATCGGACCGCTTAAGCTTCCTTCAACATTTCTGATAGCAACCGGGTTAATATCATCAACATTCCAGAATTTATCAGTCTTGTTGGATACATAATCTCCTGAATAAGCCTGGAAATTACCGGTCAGTTCATTATCTCCGTCTTTTGTTACAATGTTAACAATACCAGACATTGCCTGACCATATTCTGCATTGAAAGCACCACTCACAACCTGTAGTTC
>CAZIDB010000160.1:0-11073 GCA_964537965.1 uncultured Melioribacter sp.
ATGGCGTGTATACCAATTTCACCACTTCCGCAATTTTAACGCACAAAAGATAGGTTTTGAACCGCTAAAAATCAATACTTGTTCTAACTCAATTGGTTCTTTTTTTAAGCAACAATTCTTTTAATTCTTTCTTAAAGTTTCGTTCGAAGATGATGAATTTGGCAATTTGTTTATTATTTAATAAATCTTTCAACGAATGAACAAATTCCCGCCTGTTCTTTACAATTTCTTCATCAGTGGCCAGGATTTCATCAATCATTACTTTTCCTTTTTGCTCATCTAAATTATCTATACTTTCTCTCAGATTATCTATTTGCTTATTCTTCTTTTCTTCAAGCTGAATATTCTTTTCTATAAAGTCTTTTCGCCGGTTAAAAAATTTAATCATAGCTTCATCATTAAGATCAAGAATCTCAATCAACTTGATTTTTTCAAGTTCCTCAATTTTGTTTTTAACCTTCTGCATATGGTTCATTCTTTTATGCTGCGTTTGAGCAGTTACCATGACAGTAAGAAGTAATACAAAGACAAATAATTTCGTTTTCATAATATTCTCTATAATATTTTTGTTTTTAACATTTCATTATAAATTTCATTAATCTCTTCATCAGTTAAATTTGAACTCAATTCATCTGTTGAAAAGCTAATGCTCACAGAATTTATTTTCTCTCCCAAATCACTGTTTGATATAATATTTGCAGTAATACTTTCAACTGAGGAGGTATCAATATTATCCTGGCTATATATATCTTCATTCTCTTCCGCTATTTCATTTATTATTGAAGTCGTGTAGCTTTCTGGTAAATCAGTAAGTGCTTTATCAAAGCTGCTGGAATTCCTGCCGGTAAAATAAAGAACAACAGCTATAACAATAATTACCGGTAAAGAATATGTAAGTTTATAACTCAAAAGTTTTCTAGCTGTTGGTATTGACCTGGATTTAGCTCTAACAACAAGATTTCTGAAATAAACATCATTTATCGTAGTATCAGAAACATCTTTTAGTTCTTTCAACTTTTCTTTGTAATAAAACAATTGTTCTTTCAGTTCAGGAGAATTCCGAATCTCCTGTTCCAATTCAAGTTGTTTTGCTTCATCTAAGTTTCCGGAAAGGAACAATAAAATTTTCTCATCAATCTTTTTCATCACCATACATCTCCATAACTTTTTTTAATGCATGAAAATAATTTGCTTTCAATCCGCCAATACTTTTTCCGGTTATCTTTGCAATTTCTTCATAAGACAACTCTTCAAAATGTCTCAAAGAAAACACTTCTTTCTGTTTGGTTGGAAGTTTAGCAAGAACTTTATCTAACTTTTTAAGTTTTTCTTTTGCTTCAAGATTAACAAGTATTTCTTCATTGTATTTCAAATCAATATTCTCTTCATCATCAAGGAAAAAGAACTTTTTAATTTTTTGCTTCTTTATAAAGTTAAGACACCTTGTTGATGTAATTCTGTATATCCAGGTATATAAAGCTGAGTTGAAATTAAATTTTTTTAACTGGTTATAGATAACTATCAGGACTTCCTGTGTAACTTCATCCGCATCAAGATGATTACCAAGCATTCTTCTTGCATGCCAGTAAATCTTTTTCTGATATTTTTGAGCAAGCAGATTAAATGCTTTTTCATCACCAGCTACAAATGCCCGTATATTTACAAAATCCTGGTCTACTTCCATAAATTCAAATTACTTCATCATCTTTGACATATAAAAAACGAATTAGGTTTAATTGTCACTCCAATATTAAAAAACTAGGGTATAAAAATCATCTGCCAAAGAATTTGATTTATTTTTTCGTTGAATTAAACCAGGCTGAAATTACAATTGTCCAAAAGATAGAATTGATAATTTACACTAAACAAGAGGTTAAAAATGAAAAAAATAGTTTTATATTTGTTTGTAGCGTTGCTTGCCTTCTCACCTGCAAAAAGTTTTGCTGAACAGGATGATAATTTCAATGACCAGCCAAAATTAAAGCATATAGTTAAAGAATTGAACCTGACTGACAAACAGAAAGATGAACTTTCGAAGATCAGAAGCGAGTATCAGAAAAAAATCATTGATCTTAAAGCTGACCAGCAGAAATTAAGAATTGACCTGAAAAATGAGATAATAAATATGAATCTTGACGAGTCTAAAATTCTTTCGATCTCTTCCAAAATAAGCGATCTGCAGGCTAAGATTAAAGAATCCAGAATGAAAATGTGGTTAGAATCTTATAAGCTTTTAGATGATAAACAAAAAGAAATCTGGAAGAACAGTTCACCGTTGTCTGCCGATTTCGGGCATAAGCTGAAGGGTAACCTGAAGCATTTCAAGGAACACTTCAGGAATAAAATCTGCAGGTAGTTACTCATCAATAAAAGGCGGTACTTCCGCCTTTTATTTTTTAAAATACTCAAATATCACTTTGCTTAGTAAAGGATTAAAGGTCACCCAGAATCGGTCTTATTGTAATTTCCTCAGTAACAATATTCTTGCTTTGCAAAAAAGTTGAAACAAGCAAATGAGCAATGTCGTCAGGATTCATCATTCTTGCACCATGCTCTTCCAATACTTTATTTGACCACATTGTTGTACTTGTTGCGCCGGGTAAAATATTAATTATCCTGATGTTATACTTTCGCACTTCTTCTCTTAATGAATTAGTATAAGCAAGCAAGCCTGCTTTTGACGCAGCATAGGCACTGCTTTTGGTAAAAACTTTTTCCGCGGCAACCGAAAGAACATTTATTATGGTACCATTTTTTTCTTCTATCATTTTAGGAAGAACTGATTTGATACAATAAATTGCCCCAAGAAGATTGACCTCAACTATTTCTTTTATCTCCTTAATCTTATTATCTTCGGCAGTCTTAAAAGAAGTAATACCTGCATTATTAATCAGGCAGTCAATTCTACCGCCCTCCAAAATCTTTTTGGCGGCAGCTTCAACATTTGAGGAAGAAGCAACATTACACGGTTCAACTGTTACGGATAAATTCTCATCCTTCAGTTCCCTGTTAATAATTTCAAGTACTGAGTGTCTTCTTGAAGAGACAATAACATCACAGCCGATTCTTGCAAATTCTTTGGCTGTGGATTTACCTATCCCGGAACTTGCACCGGTAACCCAGATTCTGCTTTTAGATTCTTTCATTATAATTTATTTGTGGTAATTAAATTCAGGAACTCACCTCTGGTTCGCGCATCCTCTTTAAATATTCCGTGCATTGCACTAGCAGTTGCAATTGAATTTTGTTTTTCAACACCGCGCATCATCATACACATATGCCTTGCTTCGGATACAACCCCAACTCCTTTAGGTTGAAGATACTGATCCAGTGTATCGGCAATTTCCTGTGTCATTCTTTCCTGCACCTGTAATCTACGGGCAAATATGTCAACTATTCTTGGAATTTTACTTAACCCAACTATTTTTCCGTTTGGTATATATGCAACATGAACCTTCCCATAAAAAGGTAAAATATGATGTTCGCACATACTAAAGAAATCAATATCCTTAACAATTACCATCTCATCGTACTTTTCTTCAAAGATTGCACCATTGATTATGGATTTAACATCCTGCTTGTAACCCTTGGTAAGAAATTCATATGCCTTTGCAACCCTATGCGGAGTTTTGAGCAAACCTTCTCTGTTTGGGTCCTCGCCTATTTCTTCAAGAAGATGCTTTACCTGTGTTTCGATCAAATCATGTTTCAATTTATTATCCTTTATATTCGATATAGTTATTTTCAGTTTCAAAGATTTTTACGGAGAACAATTTTCCATGCGGAATTTTATCTACAAGCTGCTTCCATACTTCAACAGCAAGATTTTCCGTGGTTGGAATTATACCCTGCATAAATTCAACATCAAAATTTAAGTGATGATGATCTAATTTATCAATTATATTTTCTCTTATAATCGATTTTAATTTTTTCAGATCGATAAGATAACCGGTTGCAGGATCAATTTCACCAGCAACAACAACCTCCAAAATATAATTGTGCCCATGGCCGAATTTGTTGTTGCATTTACCGTATAAAAGAGAATTTTCTTCTTCAGTTAAATTATCCTGATGCAGCCTGTGAGAAGCCGAAAATGTTTCTCTTCGTGTTGCATAAATCATTTTCTGTTTTATTTCTCCATCTCATTAAGTACTTCTGAAATGTGGTCATCAACCTTAACTTTATTAAATATCTTTTTGATTTTTCCTTTTTCATCAATCAGATAAGTTGTTCTTTCAATTCCCATATATTTTTTACCATACATACTTTTCTCTTTCCATACATCATATTTTTGAATTGCGTCTTTATCAGGATCACTTAATAATCTGAAATTAAGATTATATTTCTCAGTAAAAGATGTATGTGTTTTTTCGCTATCAGCGCTAATTCCAATAACCTCTGCATTCAGTTTTGAAAATGATTTTAAGTTATCCCGGAAATCGCAGGCTTCTTTAGTACAGCCTGATGTATTATCCTTGGGATAGAAATATAAAACCAACTTCTTACCCTTAAAATCTTTTAACGATACTTTATTCCCGTCTTTATCATTTAATGTAAAATCAGGAGCTTTATCTCCAACTTTAAGCATGTTAACCTCAATATTCTATTTTTTATTATGAATATGTAAAATCCATTTGGAATAAACCTGCAACAGTTATCAGCTTAGTTTTCTGCCAATCGCTACCGTTACCTGGAATTCAATAATATTATTTTCGTTAACTCTACCTCTTTGTTCAAGTACATTAAACCAGCTAACAGGTTTTTCAATATGTGCTTCCAAAACTACACTTTTAATCGCCTCTGTAACACTTTCGTTTGAAATTCCGACACGCTGTATAATCTCAAATGACTTATTCATAATATAGTCCTCCTTTATATTTTCTTTTTGTTTGTTATAAAAATCCTAAAAATTTCATTAATTCAACAAACTTTTAACTAAAATAATTTCATTTGGGAAGAAATAATATTTATTGACATCTATATCCAAAAAATCTATTTTTATGTGGACTAAATCTAAATAAGAGAAATAACCAGATCGAAATTGCAAAGAAAATATTTTTCGACTACCTGAAACAAAGCTCGACTCACCGGGTTACACCTGAAAGGATTGAGGTGCTGGAAGCTGCTTTAGTGCAAAAAGGTCACTTTGCCGCTGATGAGCTTTACTTAGAATTAAAAAATAATAAGTCGAATGTTTCCAGGGCAACGGTTTACAATACTCTTGACCTACTTGAAAAATGTAACCTCCTGTTAAGAAGGAATTTCGGAGGTAAAACCCAGCGGTATGAAAAAATAACTCCAAACAAAAATCATGACCACCTTGTGTGTTCAAGATGTGGAAGAATTGTTGAATTTAACAGTTCGGGTTTAAATAAACTAATCCGAAAAATAGCAGAAGAAAACAATTTCGAATTCAGAGATTACTCAATTAATATATTTGTAAAATGTAATGACGAAAAAGAATGTAAAGCACAAGCTGAAAAGCGAAACTCTTGATACAGTTAAAAAAGGGATGAAAGTAATAATTGCAACACTGCCAGACGGTATTGAAAAGGCTCAGCTAATCCGGCTTGGAATTACTAAAGGTTCGGTGGTTCTCTGCCTTGAAAGATTACCCGGCGGAACAATTGTATTAAAAAGAAATAGGCAGGAAATAGCTATTGGTTATCCGCTTGCAAAAAAAATTAAATTTTCCCAGGACGGTAACGCTTAATGAGTAAAGATTCTATTAACCTTCTGCATGATGATAAGCATCATCATTTTTCAGATGACAAAACTTCAACCAATGATAAACTTAAAATTGTTCTCGCAGGAAATCCTAATGTAGGTAAATCGATTTTCTTCAACTACCTTAGCGGCATGTACGTAGATGTTTCCAATTTCCCCGGTACAACAATATCAATTACCAAAGGAAAGTATCTTGGATATGAATTGTTCGACACACCCGGAATCTACGGTGTTTCTTCGTTTAATGAAGAAGAGATAGTTGCGCGGGATATAATTCTTGACGCCGATATAATTCTGAATGTAGTAAATGCTCTTCACCTTGAAAGGGATTTATTCCTTACATTGCAATTAATTGAAATGGGCAAAAAGGTAACTGTGCTTCTTAATTTTTCCGATGAACTTAAGAAGAAGAAAATCAAAATTAATGTTAAACGGCTTTCCGAATTGCTTGGCGTTGATGTAATTGAAACCAGCGCAGTTAACAAATCAGGATTTGATAATCTCAATTCGGCAATTAAAAATGCAAGGGAAGGAAACCAGCCTGAACATCTTCATCATCTGCTGCACAAAACATTAAATGTTGTTGGTTCGCAGGCAGAAGCTTTAATGATTCATGAAAGTGATGAATTTATAGCTGAAAAACATGGCGTTAAACCCGGTAATGCTGACTCCCGTGAAAAAATTTATATTGAAAGAAGAAACCGGGTTAACGAAATAATCAGTGAAGTTGAATCGGAAGATTCTAAAAAGGGTGAATTCTTTAACAAGCTTGGCACTTACTCTCTTCACCCGATTACAGGGTTACCCATTCTGCTTTTCATTCTTGTTCTCGTTTATTTCTTTATTGGAGATTTTATTTCGCAAAGAGTAGTAAACTATACGGAAAATGTTCTTGGTAAAGGTGAATTCGAATACCATTTAAAATCATTTGTCGGAAGATATACTCCTGTTTATATTCGTGTTGACCGTATAGATGAAAATGATGTCATAACTGATTCTAAAATCTTCAGCTTTGATGATGGGCTGAAATCTAATCGTGAACTTGCAAAGGAATTTAAAATCTATTCTGCGCCGCATAATTCTACTACAGAATTTACATTTAAAAACCCATGGGTAAAATTATTCTTTGGTGAGTTCGGAATAATTACGATGACGATAACTTACCTTTGCTTTCTTCTGCTACCACTTGTTGTTGGCTTTTATTTCGTTATGGCTTTACTTGAAGATTCCGGTTATCTTCCGAGACTTGCGACACTATTAGACAGGACATTAAGCAAAATCGGTTTGAACGGCAGGGCTGTAATTCCAATCTTGTTGGGATTCGGTTGCGTAACGATGGCAACAATTACAACAAGACTATTGGGGACCGAGCGGGAGAAAACTATAGCAACGGCAATTTTACAATTCGTAATTCCCTGCTCCGCCCAGCTTGCAGTTATTGCGGTTTTAATGAGCCAGGCAGGACTCATTCCGTTTATCATTTATATAACTACAATTTTAATCACTTTAATATCTCTCTCAACCATTCTCCATAAAACTTTACCAGGTGAAAGTTCTCCGTTGTTAATTGATTTACCTGCTATGCGGATTCCAAGATTAGATAACATTATTAAGAAAATGTTTTTCCGTACTTACGGATTTATGAAGGAAGCAAGCTTCTGGTTCTTTGTTGGCGCAGTCGGAATCGGAATTATGGATATGACTGGAATCCTGGATGTCTGGCAGCAGATTTTATCTCCGTTTACAACGCTATGGCTTAAGCTTCCTAAAGAAGCCGCAAATGCTTTTGTAATGGGAATGATAAGAAGAGATTTTGGCGCAGCAGGTTTATTTGATATGCACCTTACTCCCATGCAGATTACAGTTGCAATCACCACCATAACTTTATTTGTGCCTTGTATTGCTTCTTTTGTTGTTATGTTAAAAGAAAGAGGAATTAAACAAGGATTACTAATCTGGGCCGGCACCTGGATCTTCGCATTCACTATTGGCGGAATATTAGCACAAATCTTTATTTGATTTTGAATTTTTTCTTTCTGTTTAAGGTTATACAATAAAAACAAAATCCGGGAGTTTAATGAGAATCGTTTTATTGATGCTAGCGTTATTCAATTTCACTTATTTCGCACAGGTAAGTGATTCATTACTTTCAAACGGAGAAAAGCATTTAAAAAACATACGGATGCTTACAAACGGTGGTGAGAATGCCGAAGCATATCTTTCATTTGATGAAGAGAAATTAATCTTTCAATCCACAGTTGATAACCTGAAATGCGACCAGATTTTTACTATGGATATTAACGGCAGCAATAAAAAACTGGTTTCAAGAGGTAAAGGAAGAACAACCTGCGCTTATTTTCTTCCCGGCGATTCTACTATACTTTATGCTTCAACTCATCTTGCTGATGCTGAATGCCCTGCCCCACCGGACAGATCAAAAGGATACGTCTGGAAGTTATACGACTCATTCGATATTTTTTTCGCTGATGCAGATGGTTCAAATGTAAAAAGAATTACAGATTCCCCCGGTTATGATGCTGAAGCCACAGTATCTCCAAAAGGAGATAAAATTATTTTTACATCAACAAGGGATAACGATCCTGAACTTTATGTAATGGATATTGACGGTAAAAATCAGAAACGTTTAACTTATCACAAAGGTTACGATGGCGGAGCTTTCTTTTCAAACGATGGATCAAAAATAGTTTACAGGGCAAGCAGCCCTGTTACAGAAAAAGATCTGGTTGATTACGAAGAACTTGTTAAAGATGGTTTGGTTCGTCCGACCGCCCTTGAAATTTATGTTATGGATGCCGATGGAAGGAATAACAAACAAGTAACAAATTTCGGTAAAGCAAGTTTCGCTCCATTCTTTCATCCTGATGGGAAGAGAATAATTTTTTCATCAAACATAAATAGCAAAAACAGCAGAATGAATTTTGATCTATATATGATTAACATCGATGGAACCGGCCTTGAGCAGATAACTTTTAACGAATCATTTGACGGTTTCCCGATGTTTACAAAAGATGGAAAGTATCTTGTGTTCGCATCAAATAGATTTAACAAAGGAACAAACGATACGAATATTTTTATAGCAGATTGGGTTGAATGACAATGTTTTGTATTAATAATTTTATTTACTATTTTTTTCCATAAAGATAAAAGAGGAAATAATGAAATCTGTTTTGAGAATATTGGCTTTGATGTATTTAATAATTCTTTGTAATTGTTTTGCTCAACCTAATAATGACGACAATCCCGAAATAACCGCAGGTGAAATTAAAGAACATATAACCTACCTTGCTTCAGATGAACTTGAAGGTAGATTAACCGGTACAAAAGGATTAAAACTTGCGGCTGATTATATTGCCGGTGAATTTAAGAAGTACAACCTCTCTCCTCTGTTTGAGAACGGTTATTTCCAGTATTTCCCTTTTATATCAGGACTTGATGCAACAAAGAATAACCATGTTGAACTTGAAATTGCAGGTGAAAAATATGAACTTGAATTGAAGAAAGATTTTATTTCCACTCCTTTTACAGATAATCTTGAAGCCTCAGGCGAAGTAATTTTTGTCGGTTATTCTATTGCAGCAAAAGAACTAAAGTACGATGACTTTGAAGGGATTGATGTTAAAGATAAAATTGTTCTCGCTTTCCGTTATAATCCGGATGTTGAAAATCCGAAATCAAAGTTTGATAAATATTCTGAACTAAGACTTAAAGCAAAAACTGCAAAAGATAAAGGAGCCAAAGCAATAATTTTTGTAAACGGATTTATACCCAAAGATGATGAAGATTCATTTACAAGCTTTAAGTACGATGGCGCTCAGGGTATCAAAGATCTTGCAGCTGTTCAGATTAAACGATCATTTGCAGAAAAGATTTTTGCAGCTGAGAATATAGATTTAAAAGAATTTCAGGAAAAGATAAATCAATCAAAAAAACCTTCCTCCTTTGTTTTAAAGAATACGAAAGCAACTGTTAGAACTGAGGTAAATCTGGTTGAGGCAAAGGGAATAAATGTAGCTGGCATTATAAAAGGCAGCGATCCGGTTCTTCAGAATGAATACGTAATAATCGGCGCTCACTTTGATCACCTTGGTTACGGTGAAATCGGTTCATTGTACCGTGGGAAAGATAAACAGATTCATAATGGCGCGGACGATAATGCATCAGGCACAACTGGCGTTCTGGAATTAGCGGAAAAGTTTTCATCAATTAAAGATAAACTTAAAAGAAGTATGATCTTTGTTGCATTCTCGGGTGAAGAACTTGGATTACTTGGCTCAAATTATTTTGCACAGAATCTTACTGTTCCGGCAAAACAAGTTGCTGCCATGATTAATATGGATATGATCGGCAGGCTGAACGAGGAACAAAACCTGATGGTTTACGGCGCCGGTACTTCCAAAATATGGAAAGATATGCTGAACAACTTTAATAAAGATTTTAATTTCAAATTAGCTTTTAATGATGAGGGATTCGGACCAAGCGATCACACTTCATTTTATTCAAAGGAAATTCCAGTATTGTTCTTCTGGACGGGTACTCATTCGGATTACCATCGCCCCAGCGATGATGCTGAAACAATTAATAATGACGGCGAAGAAAAAGTTTTAAAATATGTTTTTACTGTTGCTGATTATATAAATACACTTGATACTAAACCAGACTATGTTAATATCCCCCGTAAGGATATGGGAACCGGCGCAGCATCATTTAAAGTTTATATTGGTACTACTCCTGATTTTGGAGCACAGGTTGACGGATATAAAATCAGCGGAGTAACAGATGGAAGCCCTGCTCAAAAAGCAGGAATGAAATCCGGCGATATAATTATTGATTTTGGCGGGAAGAAGATTAGCAACATCTATGATTACATGTATGCGATGAACGAATTTGCACCGGGTGATAAAGTTGATATTGTAGTTCTGCGAGGTGAAGAGAAACTAATTCTTAAATTAGAATTAGCAGCTAAATGAGCTAACCTTCAGGGTCCCCGGGTTATATTCATCTGAGACCTTGAAGGTTCTCAACAAACAATAGCAATAAGGATTTTGCTTGCAGCAATAAAATTCATTTTATAAATTGCCTACATATTAATTTAACAGGTTTAAAATGCTACTGGATTATATTAATTCTGCGATGGAAAAAGCTACTTATGATAAGCTAAATGATGATAATTCCTTTTATGGAGAAATACCTGGATTTAACGGTGTGTATGCGAATGCTGAAACATTGGAGCAATGTCGGAATGAATTGAAAGAAGTGCTTGAAGAATGGATTTTAATAAGAGTTTCAAAAAATCTTCCTATACCAGAAATAAACGGTAAAAATTTA
>CAZIDB010000161.1:0-11050 GCA_964537965.1 uncultured Melioribacter sp.
AATTAAAGGAAGCGAAAGCAATTAAACCAGTGAATGATAAATCAAACCGGGAAATTGAAAAACGAAAGAAAAAAGTTGAGATAAAATCTGAAGAATTGTTGTTTTCAAGTAAACCGGAGATTTTTTGGAAAAGACATAAACTATCCATCCTGTTTGTTTTTATTGCTTTATTAATTTGTGCAGCCGGTGTAATATATTTTTCTTATTTCTATAATAAAAGTACATCACCCTGGCAAATTATTGGATATAGTGGTAGTTATCATTTTTCGGAACAAAAAAATTCACGAGATAATTTTTATCTTAATCAAAAAATAATTACTGATGCAATCAGCGGCGTTGTAATCGCTATTCCGAAACTTGGCAAATTGAGTTTAGAGCAGCTTACGGAAATCCAGTTGGTAAATGATAAAGAAAACTCAAGCAGAATTTTTCTTTATAAGGGGAAAGTTAAGGTCTCTACATTCATTCCCAAAAAACATTTTTCTGTTGAAACAATGAATGCTGCTTTTACAGAAAATCTAACCAACTTTTCGGTTGAGCAAATGTCATCAGGCATTACTCACGTTGAAATAAATTCCGGTTCACTTACAATAAGTACTTTAAACAAAGTTTTCAGGTTACCCGGCAAATACAAGTGTGATATTCTTACGAAGAACAGCTATAATATTCCGGTTCATATGAATACAAGTGTTAACTTTTTACACGGACTTAAAGAGTTTGAACTTGGAAATATTAATTTTGAAATCATATCCCGGATACTTGATGCGGCATCAGTTAAAGATATTTTTTCTTTATGGCATCTAATTAAAAAAGCAAACAGAATTTACAGACCGATAATTTTTGACAGGCTCAATTCGCTATCACCCGCACCTGAAAAGGTAACAAAAGAAGGTGTTATGCAACTGAATGATGAGATGATGAACACCTGGTTAGATAAAATGATTTCACAGGTTTGAAACTAAGTTACTCTAATTCTTCTCCCCCAAGTTCATTTATAATTGCATTAATTAAGTCGCTATTAACCTTTCCGTTTGCGTTGTTCACCCTGCTGCCGGAATTATTTAATAAGTTAATTTGAGTCTCAGAATTTTCCTGCTGATTTATCTGGTATTGACCACCAAAGAAATCATTTACTTTCCCATCAAGATATTTTTTGTTCTGTTCAAGTATTGATTTTATTGATGGGTCGTTGGTGCTTACATTCAGATTACTCCCGGCAGACCCAAGAAATTGAAGGTTTGAAAGAGCAGAGCCGACGACAAGTTTTTCCTGGTTAACAGATTTTACAAAACTTTTCCATTTCGTAGTGAGATCCTGTGCAGAATAATTTGCCGCACTGAAAGAATCTTTGTTGAAATTCCGAATATCAGGTTTTGGTTCGTTAAAAGATTTACCCTGATTTTCTTCCGGTTGGAAGAAAGTTGGTGCAGCGTATGTATTTTTATATTCTTTAACTTCACCCTGAGTATTTACACGTTTTTTAAGATCATCTAATTTTTCAAGCGCTTCTTTAATTGAAATTGATTTTTCCATTCCGATTAAGTGACTTAAAGAAACTTCTATTTTCAATCTCTGGTTTACTGCGTAACGCAATTCCTGGAAAGTTTTATTCAGAAAGCCGAGAATTCTTAGTAAATCACTTTCAGAATATTTTCCCCTGTAAGCAAAATATCTTTCAAGGTAAATTTCTGCCGATTCAATTAATTCTGTTTTACCTGTAACCACAACTGTTAAAATATTTCTAAAGTGTTCAATCAAGCCGTTTGTAAAATCAATAAAATTCCAGCCTTTATCAAATACCTGTTTGGTAACTTCAAAAGCGGTGGCAAAATTTTTATTCAGTATCGAATCGGAAATCTGGAAATAAACTTCATCATCAATAAGGTTGAGCATTGTACTTAATGTTGAGGATTCAACTTTACCTTCGCTGTAGGATGCAATCTGGTCAAACAAGCTTTCGGCATCGCGTAAAGCACCGTCAGCTTTCTTTGCAATTATGGTTAGCGATTGATCATCAATATCAATTTTCTCCTCTTCGGCAATTTTTTTCAACAGATTTTTAATTGCATGCATTTCAATTCTTCTGAAATCAAAACGCTGGCAGCGGGAAATAATTGTTAAAGGAACCTTATGTACATCTGTCGTAGCAAAAATAAATATCGTATGCTCAGGCGGTTCTTCAAGAGTCTTTAACAAAGCATTGAATGACTCTGTTGTAAGCATATGAACTTCATCAATAATGTAAACTTTGTACTTCCCTTTCGTAGGCGCATATTTTACTGATTCACGAAGTGTTCTGATTTCATCAATCCTTCTGTTAGATGCTCCGTCTATCTCGATAATATCAAGAGACTGGTTTGAATCAAATGAGCGGCACATTTCGCATTCATTGCAAGGCTCCGCGTCTACAGGTGAAAGACAGTTTAATGATTTGGCTAAAATTCTTGCTGTTGTGGTTTTGCCAACACCTCTTGGACCTGCAAATATAAATGCGTGAGCAATTCGCTTATTCTTAATTGCATTTTTTAAAGTTGTAGTAATATGTTCCTGGCCAATAACATCTTCAAATCTTGCAGGGCGCCATTTCCTTGCTGTCACTACGAAATTCATAATTTCTCTACAGAATTATTTTCTTAAAATTTATTTTCGATTTAAGTATTTCAATTAATTTTTCAAGATAAAACTTATCGGTCTCATCAAATGAATTATAACTTGTGCTGTCTAAGTCCAGGACGCCAATTAAGTTTTCATCATTAATTATTGGTACAACTATTTCAGATCGCGACTCAGAATCGCATGCAATATGACCGGGAAACTCATCAACATCTTTTACAATTATTGTTTCTCTTCGCTCTACCGAAACGCCGCAAACTCCATTTCCAATATCAATATTCGTACATGCAACCTTTCCCTGGAATGGACCGAGCACCAATTTATTTCCGTCGAACAGATAAAATCCAACCCAGCTTACTTTATCAAAAGATTGTTTAACAGCAGCCGTAAAGTTCGCAAGGTTAGATAAATAATTATCCTCTTCATTCATCAGGTTTTCAACCTGGGGAATCAGAGTAATATATTTTTCCTTATCGCTCAAATCTTTATTTATTAAAATCGTTTCAGACAACTTACTTCTTTTTTCCAGTTTTACTTTTTTTCGGTTTATCTTCATCATAGAAGACATATTTAATTGCATCAACAATCTTTTCAACAGGAATTATCTTTAAACCATCTTTAACTTCAGATGGAATTTCAAGAAGATCCTTTTCATTTTCTTTGGGAATAAGAACGGTTGTAATGCCGCTTCTTTTTGCTGCCAGCAGCTTTTCATTCAATCCGCCGATTGGCAGAACATTTCCTCTTAAAGTAATTTCACCTGTCATAGCAACATCGCTTCTTGCGGCTTTTCCACTAAATGAAGAGTACAATGCCATTGCCATTGTTATACCTGCAGAAGGTCCATCTTTTGGAATTGCACCTTCCGGTAAGTGAATATGAATTTCTTTCCCTTTATAAAAATTGGGATTGAGTTTAAGCGTTTTGGCATTTGAACGGATATAACTTAAAGCTGCCAAACCGGATTCTTTCATAACATCACCAAGCTGACCGGTAAGAATAAGTTTTTCCACACCGTTCATAACAGTTGCATCAACGTTAAGTATTTCACCGCCAACGCTTGTCCATGCTAATCCAACAACACTGCCAATTCTTTTTCCCTTGTCTGTCTTCCTTCTTCTGAATTTGGGAACGCCAAGATATTCCATAACTTTATCTTCGTTAACAATATTATGGAGTGATTTTCTCCCATTTCCATTCTTTAATTGAATAAGGACAATTTCCCTTGCAGTTTTTCTGCACACAGTTGCAATTTCTCTTTCCATATTTCTAACGCCGGCTTCACGCGTATATTCGGAAATAATTTTAAGAACTGCTGGATCAGTAAAATTAATTTTCTGGTCGGTTAATCCATGAGCGTTAAACTGCTTTGGTATTAAATGCCGTTTTGCAATCTCAAGTTTTTCGTGATCAAGATATCCGGGCAATTCAATTATTTCCATCCTGTCCTGAAGCGGCAGAGGTATGTTGTATTTAATATTTGCAGTAGTAATAAACATTACCTGGGATAAGTCATAATCAAGATCCATATAATGATCATTAAAAGTATGGTTCTGTTCAGGATCCAATACTTCCAGCAATGCAGATGATGGATCACCGCGGAAATCCATACTCATCTTATCAATTTCATCAAGTAATAGAACAGGATTTATACTTCCCGCTTTTTTCATTGATTGAATTATTTTACCCGGCATAGAACCAATATAAGTTCTTCTGTGCCCGCGAATTTCTGCCTCGTCTCTAACTCCACCAAGACTAACGCGCACAAAATTCCTTCCCAATGCTCTTGCTATTGATTTTCCAAGTGAAGTTTTTCCAACTCCCGGAGGGCCGACAAAACAAAGTATCTGTCCCTTCATTTGCTTAACAAGATTCAGTACCGCAATATATTCAACAATTCTTTCTTTGGGTTTATCCAGACCGAAGTGGTCTTCATCTAAAATTTTACGCACGTAGGTTATATCAAGATTGTCCTTCGTCTTTTTATTCCAGGGAACTTCAAGAATCCAGTCAAGATAATTCCTGATTACTGTAGATTCAGGTGACATTGGCGGAGTTTTTTTCAGCTTATTAAATTCTTCCATCGCCCTGTCTTCAGCATCCTTGGGCATCTTTGCCTTTTTAATTCTTTCCTTAATACGGTTAAGCTCAGGGCTGTTATCTTCATCGTCACCAAGTTCATCCTGTAAAATTCTTATCTGTTCCTGTATTATAAATTTTCTCTGGGTCTTTGCAATATTCTCCTGAACCTTATGCTCAATTTCTTTTTCCACTTTCAGAATATCAATTTCAGAATTTAAGATCTTGATTATCTCGTAAAGCTGATCTTTGATGGTGAACTGTTGAAGTATTTTTTGTTTAACCTCAATGTTCTGTGTAATATTTGCCGCAACATAGAAAAGCTTTCTATCCGGTTCATCAATATTGTCATATGCATTCAGCGCCTCGGCAGGAATTGTCCTGTTAATCTTAACATATTCCTTAAACAAAGCAGTCATCTGGCGGATAAGAGCATTCATCTCAACCTTATCATCTTCCTGCGGAACAATAATTTCAAGTTCACATTCAAAAAACTCCTGGTTTTCCGTAAAGTTTAAAATCTTACCCTGGATTATACCATCTACAAGAATCTTCATTAATCCGTTTGGTAGTTTTAGAATCTGGATAATCTTTGCGACGGTTCCGTCAAGATAAATATCTTCTTTCTTAGGGTCTTCGATGTTAGCTTTTTTCTGTGCTGCAAGAAAAATAAATTTTGATGTTTCCAGCGCAAAATTTGCAGCTTTGATTGATTGTTCACGCCCAACGAGTACAGGAAAGATCATATATGGAAAGATCACGTTATCTCTTAAAGGTAAGATGGGAAGAACACGCGGAATCTCATAAACAACCGAATTTTCCAATGCATCAGCAGGTTTTACATTATCTTTAATTTCCAAGTTTTGACTCCAGTTTTACATAAAATTTCGTTCAAAATATACCAAATAATAAATAGGCTATCAAGGAATGTAAAACTAAGTGCATTCTTCATTCATTTAAATATGAAAATACTTTTAATAATAACATAAACTCTCTCTTAATTCCGATTTAGAAAAAGAAAACACTTCTTTATTTTAAACTAAACTCACCCCAACCTGCTATCGCAGGTTTTCCCCCTGCCTGCGGCAAGGCTCTCTTACAAGAGAGGGGATTTTTGTCGTTCCATTAGCGAGGGGTGAGTTAAAATAATCCTTTTTGTTTTTCACCTATTTGGTGAATTCTTTTTGTTCTCCTCTTTTCTTTATTCCTTGCTGAATAATTCATTTCTATAATTCTATATCTGAATTAACATAAACTCCCGGCTATTGCCCAAAATAGATTATTTCATTTCAGCGGCAGATTCTTTTGCTTAAATTTGCGTAACAAAATTAAGTTATATAAAATGATTAACGACATAATTCAAATTGCTAAAGAAGCCGGTGAAATAATCAGAGGTTCATACCGGCAGAATTTTAATGTTGAGTTTAAAACAAACCACACAAACCTTGTAACTGAAGTTGATAAAAAATCCGAACAGCTTATTATTGATTTCATTAATAAAAAATACCCGGGACATGGAATACTTGCCGAAGAATCCGGTGGCAACTATAAAAACAAAGAATATATTTGGGTAATTGATCCGCTTGATGGTACAACAAACTTTGCACACGGCTTACCAATCTTTTCAGTTTCAATTGGTGTTGTTAAGAATAATGAAATTATAGCCGGGATTGTTTACAATGTAATGCGTGATGCATTGTATTCTGCCGAAAAAGGAAATGGCTCATTCTGTAATGAAAGGAAATTAAAAGTAAGTGAGAATGAGATACTTGCACACGGCTTGCTTGTTACCGGTTTTCCATATAACATATCGGAAAACCCGGATAATGCAATTGAGTTATTCGCAGCTTTCCTAAAATCATCAAGAGCAGTAAGAAGACTTGGCTCTGCTGCAATTGATCTTTGCTATGTTGCAGACGGAATCTTTGATGGTTTCTGGGAAGTGAATCTTAATCCATGGGATATTTGCGCAGGTAAGCTGATACTTGAAGAAGCAGGCGGATTATTTACGGATTTTCACGGGAACAGAAAAGACATCTTCAATAAACAAACACTTGCTTCGAATGGTAATATCCACAAACAGATGATGGACATAATAGAAAGGACTAACAGGCAATTATAAATTCAACTTACAGAAAATGAGTATAATAATTTTGATATGGAAGGTTTATATTTCAACCGAAAAAAATTAACTCTTTATAAATCTTACTAATTCTTTAACCTAATTTTTGGGAGGTCTTAATGAAATTAAAGCGTTTACTTTTACTGATTGCATTCTTATCAATCTATTCAATTAACTTCAGCCAATCCCCGTTGGACAAAGGGAATTACCAATTGGCTGGTAGCGTTTCATTTTCCAAATCAGAAGATAAAAATGAATCTTTTCACGATAAGTCTCTCTATATACAAGCATCACCCCAGCTATCCTATTTCGTAATTGATAATCTTCTTGTTGGCGGACTTCTATCATTTCGTTATAGCGAGTACGAATGGACTTCACCGGAATCTTATTTATCTGTATATAGGGCTTTAAGTGTTGGTCCATTGGTTAAATACTATTTCAGAACAGAAAGTGTTATTCCTTTTGTCGGAGCTTCTGCTTCGTATTTAAAGTATCTGGGGAAAGATGAATATGCATACTCATTAAGCTTTAGTGCAGGAGTAAATTATTTTATAGCCAAAAGCCTTGCGTTAGAACCATTTGTTCAGTATGATATGACAAATTATTATAAACCGGAATCAGACCAGAAAGAATTTTCTTTTGGTTTAAGACTGAATTATTTTATCATCAAATAAATATTTAAACCAGGAAAGCCGGGATTCACTTTCCCGGTTTTCTCATTTCTGTATAGATCCTTATCTGTAACCTTCCTCAAAAAACATTTAAGAAAATTTACGAAGGTATTATTCACAAAAAAGCCGAAGAACATCTCCGGCTTAAAAAATTATCTATCTGAATTTCGATATTAAAAAAATCGAAATGCTTTTCTACTAAATCAGATTTAAATACTTAGCGTCAAAATAACAAATGAATTCTTGAGGTGAGGATTATAAACAAATGAAACTCCCGTGGGAATTGAAAGATCATCTGTAACCTTAATTGATTTTTGCAGACTTACACCTGTATTAACAATTTCAAGTTTATCAGTATTAACTGAATGCCATACACTGTAACCTTTGGCTGTTCCAATAAAGACGTCAATATCAATATCATTTATGCAAGTAAAAAATCCGGCTTCAAGATATAATGAATGTATATCCGGGTCATAACCATGAACATTCTGGCTTACAAGGAAACGTACCGGGAAAGATTCTGTTCCGGTATATGCCAGAGATGTTTCTACCGTATGAGCACCTGTAGAATCGTTAGTAAAATTTGTAAACGGAATATTCAGATAAGGGAAAAAGTAATCAGCTACTTTAACAGTTAGTGTTCCGAAATCAGATTCATATCCAAGCTCAAAAATAAAATCATTCTCAGCATATTCCCCAGTAAATCCGTACGAACTGTAAACGCCAAAATTAAGGTTAAACTGATCGGAGAGGCTTAAATCGATAGTAGCATAGGGCTCAATATGTGGAAACGGATCAAGTTCGCAGCCGCGCCAAACATACCTGCTCACAAAGTCTGCACCCAAATCAAAATTTACAATTGACTTACTGGAATCCTGAGCAAAATTATTTGACGAGAACAAAATGAAAATCAAAGGGAAAAGAACTGTGAGATTTTTTTTACCAGATTTCATAATTACCACTCGGTTTAATTATTTTAATTTATTATTGGAAACAAAAATAGCTTTTTTTACTGAAGTATTTGACTGTTGAATTAATATTTTAAATAACTAACCTCATTTTACGAAAAAAATTGAAAATAAATTCTACAAATGAATTCTTGAAATTAGATGTTTTTTAAAGTCTTTCATCAAGGGAAATATTTATATATCTCCTTGCGATGTAATATTCTCTTAACGACAATATATTCTCCTTCCCTTTTTAATCCGATCCTATAATTACCAAATCGCACTTTGAAAAAATTATGATAACCTTTTAACGGTTCTATCTTTTTGCTTTCTAAAATATTATTTAACTCAGGAAGTACCTCAAATATAAATATTTCAATTGGAGATCTGAATTCGGATGGTATAAGAGCAAGTTCTTTTAATGCTTTCTTTTTGTAACTGGTTTTCACTTTTCTTTCGGCAGATTCTTATAATATTCTTTAGCCTCACGAATTTCGAATTTCTCACTATCTGCTTCTTCATTCATTAACTGCACTAAAGCATAATTCTCTAAAACTTCTTCAAGTTTTTTGTAAGAGTCTATATCAATCTGAACTGCAATTCTATTATTGTTTTCATCAACTATATATTTCTTTTTAATTACTTCCATAATCCATACTATTTCTTTTGATCTGAAAATAGTGATTTTTGATTTTTAGAACAATAGGTAATTTCCGGCAATTTATTTCTGGAAAAAAATTATTGTACTTATGAGAATATCAATTTATCTAATACTATAAAGCACATAATGGATTATTCAGAATACCTTTATCAATTTAATCATTTATAAAAATCTCTGTTCAAATTATTCCTCATTTCCCTTCCAGCAGTTTATTAATCATTTCTTTTATTTTCCCTTTAGCAATTTCATCCGTTTTTATTGAAGGAGATTCAAACAAAGAGTAAAGTTCATCAACATTTATCATTTTCTGTTTGATATTATTGGCAGCCATTTTATTCTTAAACTCCTGCACCTGGTTTTCAATTACATCTTTTGTTTCACCTTCAACAAGAGTCATAAGCATTGCAACAAGACGGTTCAGAATTTTAACAACAGCTTCTGCAGAAAAACCGCCAAGCAGAGCAAATAAAGACGGAGTCATTTGGAAAAGTATTTTGCTGCCTACGTCCTGTCCGGGTGTTGGGAAATAATTCACCTTAATAATGTTTGCTAAAATTATTCCTGCAATTACCCCGATTATTATTCTCGAATAATAATTTGCGATATAGTAATCATCAAACGTCCTGGCAAGCACATATCTCTTAGCAGTGTTAAGAGTATAGAAACAGGCCCCTAAAAAAGCTGAGAACATTAAGAGTAACTGAAGGTAAATAATATTATCCGGGTAAGAAGCGTTTACATAACTGAAAATAACATAGCCAACAAGGCAGATAATGCTTATCAACCATATGTCCCTGATAAACGGTGTGAACATAGGTCCCCACCCACCGAACAATTTAGCTTTTGGAATAGTATTTTCGAGCGAACACGGAGTAGCCGGCTGACAAAGCATTGTCAGTTCATTCAGCATTTTTGCAATTGTATCTTTGTCCGGTTCAACGGCATCTGCAATTTTCAACTGAAGTTCGAGTGTTTTCTCTTTGTTAAGCTTATTAGATTTGATTTTGTCTTCATGCTCAATTTTAAGTTTGGATGTTTTTAAGTTTATTGATGATAAAGATGAACCAATCCAGTCCGGCACCTTCTTGCCTTTCTCAATAAGATAATCAAACATCAATTCACAGTTAAAAAGCTGGCGGTAAAGAAGAACTTTAAGATTGATTTTAGGATCAGCAGGTATATTCTTTGGCATAAATACCTCCCTTAAATTGATAGATTAACTTTAACGAAAATAATATCGGATTATAATTTGCTAAAACAAAATTGAATTACAATGCCGTTTAAGAATTTATTCTTATAATAAAAACTATTCTGATTTCCGGATTTACTTTACAAGTAGCAGTTAGCCATTATAGAAATTTCACCTGATTATTATTTACCGTCACTTTCAACAAATGCTTCATGAGAATGAAGAATTTTCCATCCGTCTTTATCTTTTTTCCATACCAAAGTAAAAGCATGTTTGGATTTCCAGCTTGCTCCATTCTTCAAAAGCATATCTCCGTTTTCTTCGCTTGTCATAAGTGCCAGATCCGGAGCAAGTGCTGTAACACGTACTTCAACTGGTTCAACAATTTGTTTTTCTCTCAAAGAAAAAAATTTAGTTATTGTATCCACCCAGGCGCTTCTGCTTGAATAATAATCAGTCATAACCATTGCAGAAATAAATTCGTCTTTGCTGTAAAAATCTGACCAGGCAACAGCATCTTTTTGATTTAAGGTTGATATTAACTTATTGAATTGTTCGGTTACTTCTTTTTTAATAACTTTTTTATCTTTATCAGAAAATGTTTTTTCAGATTGCTGGCAACCAATAAGCAATGAAAGGAAAGAGAAAAGCAGAGTTACATAAAATGTTTTCATGATAAATTCCTTCTTAATTATTAATAAATTTTGTGAAGGACTATTTACAGAGCGCAAATTGTTAAATCAGAAAGTTAAAGTCAAGTTGAATTTT
>CAZIDB010000162.1:0-2127 GCA_964537965.1 uncultured Melioribacter sp.
AATTTTCTTTTCGGCAATGTCCGGTGTATAGCGCGCTGTTGTATGCGAAGAAGGAAGAGGAACAACAGTAACATTACATTTAATTGCTTCACCAACTACTGTTTATAGTGGCAATCTGATGTTCAACCTTCTTCTTGTATTTGCGATGAACGTCGTAATTACTTTCCTCTATTCATTATTTTTCGACTCATTTATTTTAAGAAACTTCCCCCTCTTCCTTGTTGCATTTGTGCTTGGTAATATCGGAATTGCAGCCGCCTCAACAATAATTGCGGCTATTATTGCAAAAACCGGATCAAAAGGAACTTTATACCCGGTTTTGTCATTTCCAATATTATTGCCGTTAATTTTAATATTGCTTGAATTAACTAAGTTTTCAATTGACGGAGAAACTTTTAATAACTCAACGGTTGAATTGGCTGTGTTACTTTGTTATGATGTTATAATACTTACTGCCTCGTATATGTTGTTCGATTTTATTTGGAAAGATTAGTATTTTGTAACTGAAACCCGGAACAAACTATGCTGTGGAAAATCTTCTTATTCGCTTTAATGACATTTGTAATTGTTGCAGGAATTGCATTCCCGATAGTTGAAACTCCAACTGCGTGGTACCAGTTTCCTGTAATTCCCGGTCTTGAAGAAAAGGCTAAAATAATTTTCTTCCATGTACCGACTGCCTGGCTCACGGTGATTGCATTTTTTATGGCGCTCATCTACAGTATCAGGTACTTAAGAAAAAAGAATCCAGATGAAGATGCAAAGGCCTACGCGGCCGCGCAAATAGGAATGATATTCTGCGTGCTTGCAACAATTACGGGATCAATCTGGGCTAAGTTTAGCTGGGGTTCTTTCTGGCATTGGGACCCGCGCGAAACAAGCATATTTATTCTGCTCTTAATTTACGGCGCCTTCTTTGCCCTTCGTTCCGCAGTTGAACAGGAAGATAAAAGAGCAACACTGTCATCGGTTTATTTAATAATATCGTTTTTAACTGTGCCGTTCTTCATATTTATAATGCCCAGAATAATGACCGGTCTGCATCCGGGTTCTGCTGACGACACAAACTCCGGTCCCGTTGTAGATTTTAAGATGAATGCCAATATGATGTTGGTTTTCTATTTATCGCTTGCAGCATTTACAATTCTTTACTTCTGGATGTGGAAGCTGAATTACAAATCAATTATACTTAATGAGAAGGCAAAACTGATTGAAGAATAATCCGGTTCCGGATTTAATTTCGTTTTTAATCTGAAATAATTTATAATAATAGATGGAGCAATAGTGGACGGACTTTTTGGATTCTTAGAGAAGAACTCAATTTACATAGTTCTGTTTATTGTCCTTGTGGTTTGGGCTGGCATTTTTATATTTTTACTTAACCTTGATAAGCGGTTAAAACAAGTTGAAAAGAACGTTGAAGGAGAAAAATCTTAAATGAAAAATAAATACATTTTCGGCGGGGCAATTATTGTTGTCTTTCTTAGCCTTATGATTTATTTGTTTACTCAGACGAATATTGATTACGAAAGTAATTTCGATAATGTTCAGGTAAAAGGAAAAACAGTTAAAGCTACCGGAAGCTGGGTAAAAGAAAGAAATTATAACATAGATTATTCAAGTAATACTTTTACCTTTTACATGAAAGATACTAATGGCAAGGAGATGAAGGTGATCTACAATGGTACTATGCCAAACAATTTCGAGAATGCAACAAGCGTTGTAGTAACCGGCAAATACAAAGATGGCTGTTTCCATGCCTCGGATGTTTTAACTAAATGTCCATCCAAATATGAGGGCAAGCCGCAGATAAAAACCAGCAGCTTATAATTTTTAACCGGAGGAAATTATGATTGGTAGTATACTACTTACCATTGCGCTTATTGCAAGCGCAGTGGCAATGGTTATGTATTATCTTTCTTTTAAGGGATACAGCAACACTATTAATATTGCAAGAATAAGTTACCATACTGCTGTTGTTTTTGTTATTGCAGCAGCTTTTCTTTTGATGCAGGCAATTTTAACGCACCAGTTTCAATATAAATATGTTTACGAATACAGCGGTAAAGGTTTACCGCTCGGGTTACTGATGTCAACTTTTTATGCAGGACAGGAGGGAAGTTTCTT
>CAZIDB010000162.1:2227-6288 GCA_964537965.1 uncultured Melioribacter sp.
CCAGAATTTTGTTAAGATGGGTCCGCAGTTATATTCGCAGCTTGCAAACAGCGGAATTGCAATAAAAGATTTCATCATTCAGGGTAGAGGGTTAAATCCTTTGCTTCAGAATTTCTGGATGCAGATTCATCCGCCGATGTTATTTATTGGGTTTGCAATGTCAACCGTTCCTTTTGCATTTGCATTATCTGCATTAATGAAAAACGATTACAAAGAATGGATTAAACAATCTCTTCCATGGGTTTTATCCAGTACAATGATTTTAGGCTTTGCAATTATGCTTGGCGGTTACTGGGCGTACGGTGTGTTAGGCTGGGGTGGCTACTGGGGTTGGGACCCGGTTGAAAATTCAAGTCTTGTTCCGTGGCTTATCGGCGTTGCATCAATTCATACTTTACTTGTACAGAGAAGAAGTATTAATAAGAATGGAGAAGGAATTGGTGAATTTGCTAAAACAAATTTAATCCTGTGTATTCTTACTTATGTACTTGTTTTATATAGCACATTTTTAACAAGAAGCGGAATTCTCGGGGATGCTTCAGTTCATTCATTTACGGATCCCGGTTATAGTGTTTACCTGTTCCTTGTAATTTTTATAGGGACATTTACATTATTGGGATTCGGATTGCTTTTGTTCAGGTGGAAATTCTTATCCAAGCAAACAGAACAGTACAAGAACCTGCTTAACAGGGAACTTGCATTGTTTACCGGCGCTGTTACTCTTATTGCTTCTGCACTAATAATTCTTGTCGGTACCTCAACACCTATTTTCGGTACTTCAGTTGAAACTAAATTTTACAGCGAATTAAATCTTCCCATAGCAATAATTATTGGTCTGCTTAATGGGCTTAGCCTTCTGCTTAAATGGAAATTCACTGAAAGTAAAGAGATATTCAAGAAATCTGTTTTTGCAATAAGCGCCGCAGTTGTTGTATCAGCTTTGGCTATTCTTGCTGGCGGAGTTTCTGATCTGATGATGATTCTTTTAACATTATCATCATCATTTGCTTTGTTTGTTAACCTTGAAATTGCGTATAAGATTATACGCGGTAATCCTAAGATGATGGGAGCATATGTAGCCCATATAGGCATTGCAGTGTTTCTTCTTGGGGTTGTAGGATCAGGACATTTTTCAAACCAGGTTGCAGTTCAGCTTCCTAAAGGTGAAACAAAAGAAGTGCTTGGTTATTCACTTACATTTACCGGCTATGAACCATATGATAACGGTGCAAAATATAAATTTAATGTTGAAGTTAAAAAAGGAAATTCATCTGCTGTGGTTTCACCAGTTATGTTTGTCTCAGACTTTAATAACAGCCTTATGCGTGAACCGGACATCTGGCAGATGTTTACTAAGGATTTTTATATTGCACCTTCAAGTTATGATGACGGTACGCAGGCAAAAGGCAACCAGGTAACATTGGAGAAAGGGTATTCAACCACTTTTGAAAATGCAAAAATTACCTTCACCGGTTTTAATTTTCCTAAAGATGCAATGAACACAATGATGGGCGGCGGCGATTTCCAGATTGGCGCTAAATTAACTGTTGAGTTCAATGGGCAATCAAAAGAAGTTGAACCTCTGATGAAGAATGTTAAAGGTGAACGCCAGTTTATTCCGGTAGAAATTAAAGAAGCAAATTTGAAAATTGAAATTGCCCAGCTTGATGCCTCGGGCAAGGTTAATTTGATTTTGACAAAGCTTAATGGTGAACAGGTAAATTCTGCACATAAAGAAATTCTTGTAATTGAAGCAAGCGTTAAGCCGTTTATAAATTTGGTCTGGCTGGGTGTTCTGCTTACAGCAGCAGGATTCTTTATTTCGGCTGTTAGAAGAACCAAAGAATCAAATAAATAAAATTTTGTAATAGGGACGAGATTTATCTCGTCCTTAATTAAACACGCTCATTTTTCCGAAAAATCTTTCCTACTTTTTTCATGCAATTTTTTTTATCTTATTCCCCACATTGATTTTTATTCTGCAAAAACTGAAGGTTTGAAATGAACAAATTTTACATTTCCACTTTTCTCCTATTTCTCTTTTTTTTCAATCTATCTTTAGCACAGGATAGTACAATCGTTGGTCCCGGTGTTGTTTACTATCATGATGAAATTATTGAAGGTGGTCCCTGGAATTTTGATATTCTTAAAATTGATCTGACAAATCCTTTTCTTCATATTGAATCTGTTAAAGCAAATGATAACCTGTTTTCATTTGAAAGAATGTCCTCTGCGTCTAAAAGGTATGACAAAGAAGGGCATAAAGTTGTTGGTGCAATCAATGGTGATTTTTACAATACTTCCACAGGTGAACCGACAAACATTCAGATTGTAAATGGCCAAGTTATTTATAAACCGATTGACCGCGTTGTGTTTGCATTGGATGAATTTAAAAATCCATTGATTGATGTTTTTAATTACAGCGCCCAATTAATACTTGATGACAATTCATACAGCATTCCGAACCTTAACCAGACATTCAGCAGCTCAAGCCTGAATTTATTCAATTCATTCTACGGAAGTGTTTCCAGGTCTCCTTCCGGTACAAAGGAAATTACTTTTCAACCAATTAATAACTGGATGGTAAATGATACAATGATCTGCATCGTTACAAAAAGTGATTCAACTGGAAATACATCTTTGCCAAAAGGATTTTCAGTTATATCTGGCGGCAAAACAATTGCTCCTTATTTAGGGAGTGTCCAGGTTGGCGATACGATTAAATTACTTGTAAAGGTAAATCCATCTGTTACAAAATTAACCCAAGCAGTTGGTGGTAATGTAAGATTGGTAACCAACGGTGTAGTTAATAATGATAATGGCGACAGGCATCCGCGTACTGCAGTCGGGTTCTCACAGGATTCGCTTACACTTTACTTTATTACCGTAGACGGAAGACAAGCCGGCTGGTCAGTGGGAATGTCATACTATGAACTCGGATCATATATGAAAAACAAATGGAATGTTTACCAGGGAATTAATCTTGACGGTGGTGGCTCAACAACAATGGTTGTAAGAGGTGAGGTAAAAAACAGACCTTCAGACAGCGGGGGAGAACGTTCTGTTGCAAACGGATTATTGCTTATAAGTTCTGCGCCAACTGGTCCACTTGCTCACGTTTTAATTTCTCCAAGAAATCTTTATCTGATTAAAGGTGGTTCTGCTAAGTTCTCTGCAAAAGCTTATGATGAACATTATAATCCGCTAACAATTTCCGGTACATTAACCTGGAGCTGTGACTCCAAACTCGGAACGATTGATGGGACAGGTAATTTAACTACTACTGCCGCTTCAGAGAATGGATATGTGTATGTTCAATTAGATACAATAAAAGATTCTGTCCTTGTACTTATCTCTTCCGTTACTAAAATTGATATGACTCCTGACCCGGTTGTCTTGCAGGTTGGGCAAACACAGCAGATGACTGCAAAAGCTTATGATGCTTATGGAAATACAGTTCAGATTTCTAACAGTGGTTATACCTGGAGTGTTGAAGGAAATGTCGGTTCAATTAATACTACAGGATTGTTTAATGCGGAGAATACTGGTGAGGGAAAAATAATTGTTAAGTATGAAGACGCTGCTGATACAGTTGAAGTGAAGATTGGTGTTGAACAATATTTTATTCTTGATGATTATTCCGGCGGACGTACTTATACTTTAAGCGGAACAAAAATAGATTTGACTGCCTGCGCTTTTACAATTGATCACTCTAAATATGTTTCAATCCCATCTTCAGGCAGACTTGATTATTCATTAACAACAGGCGGAACAAGCACATTAAATATGACAAGCGATATCCCGATTTCCGGGACACCGGAAGCAATCGGCGTTAATGTTTACGGAGACGGGAAAGGTCATTGGCTCAGATGCGAACTGAAAGACAAAAACAATAATAAATTTTTACTTGATCTTACTCCCGCTACGCCGGGAATTGATTGGACAAATGAATGGAAATATCTTGAGGTAGAATTGGCCAATGCAATTGCAAGCTGGGCTAATCCAAGTGCAGTTTTAACATTTCCAATTTCAATAACTAAAATTTATCTTGCAGAAACCAG
>CAZIDB010000162.1:6388-9038 GCA_964537965.1 uncultured Melioribacter sp.
TTAATAAAGAGCATTCACCCGGAAGTTATAAGATTGAATGGAATGCCGGCAAATATTCATCCGGAATTTATATTTGTAAATTATCCGCCGGTGATATTTCTTTATCAAGGAAGATGCAGTTGATTAAATAAAATTGCAATTACTTCATGCCCGGGATTTATTCCGGGTCTTGTTTATAAAACTCATTTTTTCACCTTGATTTTCAATATATATTTCCCAATTTTTTGAACAGAAAATATCCTTGAATATCATATGAAGCTAGATTCAGGAAAAATTAAAATCTTTGTTTTTAGTATTTGTGTTTTATTTATTATCATTGATATGTTGGCGACAATTTCAACGCCATATGAATTGCTAAGGATAATTTTTTATGGAATTGCTATCAATCTTTTATCGGATTTTATTACAAAAGTAAAAAGAAGAGGGAAAAAATGAATTCCATTGATCTGATCACGGTGATATTTGCAATCATTATAATTCCGTCTTATGCTCTGTATCTATTTCAATTAAGAAAAGAAAATTTGAAGAAAGAAGATGATATTGAAATTAAATTTGAAAAACTTCTTGCCGCATTAAAGGAATATTCTAAAAATCATCCTGATCTGGCTTCAACTTTAAATAAGTTGGGATTATTATAGTAACCCATCATTCGTTTAAACTCATTTTTTCACCTTGATTTTCAATATATATTTCCCAATTTTTGGCGTTGAAAAGTGCTTATCAAAACTGATGTTCAACAGGAGTTTCTTTTATGCTAAGGAATAGAAATTTAATATCTGGTTTCCTTCTCTTAATCTTAATCATACTCTCCCTGGTTCTGCCCGTTCCTCAGCAGGCACAAACAGTAATTGGTAAATATGCGGGTGAGTTTATGGCGATTGGTGTTGGCGGGCGCTCCAGCGGAATGGGCGGCGCATTTGTTGCTGTTGCAAATGATGTTACTGCCGGGTACTGGAATCCTGCTGCACTTGCAGGTATAAATTATCCTCAGATATCTTTAATGCATGAAGAGCACTTTGGTAACCTTGTAAATTATAACTATGGTTCAGTCGCTATTCCTTATGAAAAAGATATGAGTTTTGGTTTAAGTGTGATAAGACTTGGAGTTGATGGAATTCCTGATACACGCAACGCTGGTTGGGATGTAAATGGAGATGGAATTATTGATCTTAACAGCGGAGACAGAATAAAAACAGATCTGATTACAGAATTTAATACATCCGATTGGGCATTCTTTTTTACCTTTGCAAAAAAATACTCTGATGATTTCTACTATGGTGCAAACGTAAAGTTTATTATCCGGGATATTGCAGAGTATTCTGCATATGGTGTTGGTTTTGATGTTGGAGCCTGGTATACGCCAATTGAAAAATTATATCTTGGAGCTAACCTGCAGGATATTACAACAACGCTGGTTGCATGGAGTACAGGAAGAAATGAGTTGATTTCTCCTACAGCAAAAATTGGTGCGGCATATCAATTGGATTTTTCTTTCGGAAGAATTATGCCTGCAATAGATCTTGATATTCGTTTTGAAAACAGAAGATTTGCTTCGCAGTTTAATGTTGGTCCGGTAAGTTTCGATCCGCATTTCGGTTTGGAATACGGATTCAAAAACCTGTTTGCAGTACGCGCCGGTTATAATGATGTAAAACAGTTTACAATTGGTGCAGGAGTAAAACTTCCAAAGCTGAATATTGATTATTCGTTTGCCCGGTTTGCTATGTCAAAAGAAGATCGGTTGGATGATTCTCATAGGATTTCATTAATTCTTACTTTGGAAGAACCAAGATTCCTCCGCAGTTCAGAGTAATACAGATATAACAGTTGAATAAAAAATTTTTTTCAGACTTTGTTAAGGTAAAATTCTTTTTAAGCAGAATAATTTTAAAACTATTCTTTCTTTTTTCCATTTTCCTCCGCCGAAGGCGGATTCCATTCAGCCAAAGGCTGATCCCGCTAAACCTGCGGCTTATAAATTTGTGGGACATTTTTCATTTATCAGGCAAACGGATTCTTATTGTTTTAACCGTCATCAATCTTCCATTAACCATTTTCCATCTTACCGGTTGTTCCTCAACGCCGGTTTCGGATGTGAAGCCTGTTCCTAAAAGAGTTCTTGACGAATCGCTTACCGATGATATTGCTTATTCACAATCAAGTGATTTAACATTCAACATTCCCAAAGGGTGGTTTACTGCAGAAGATAATGATTGCAAATGTATTGATCTCTGGTTGATTCGTGATGACTTCTCCGCGACTCTTAATTTAGTAACCCTCACCTTAGAGAATATTCCGAAAGATGAAGACGACATACTTGACAGCTTGCTTCATCAAAGTAAAAATGAAAAGAAAGTTAAACTGAAAAACTCTTTCAGGATATTGGGCGAGGATAAATATTTTACAATTAACGAAAAAGAATTTGCGTCTTATCAGTATGAAGGAAATGAAAAAATGCCGATACAAATAATTGTATTCAGGCATCAAAATCACTTCTTTGAATTTTCAGCCTTACCGGCATCAAATGTGGGAAAAGGAAAGGTAATTCCCGAAGATCTCTTCAAAGTACAAAAAGCAGTACTGACCTCAATTAAAGAATAACCTTATCCAGCATCCAGAATCCCTGCTTCGACGAACGAAGCGAGGCGAG
>CAZIDB010000162.1:9138-11011 GCA_964537965.1 uncultured Melioribacter sp.
CTTCTGTCTTCTAAAAATTTTTTTTATCTTGATGGCAACATTTTAACTTCCCGTGCATCTATACTATAAAAGCTGAAGCAATTTGGAAAAATCATCTAAGAATATAATTGAGTTTACTCTTATTTATAACCGGACGAAATCCCGGCTGTATTTTTATGTTCTTAAAATGGTATTTGATAAAATGATGACAGAAGATATCATCCAGAATGTTTACCTGAAGTTCTTTGAAAATATGGATCTGCTAAGGAATAAAGAATATGCAACAACCTGGCTTTATTCCACGGCAAGGAACGAAGTATTTGATCATCTTAGAAAAAAGAAAACAAGAAAAACAGAAATTATTTCAGATGAAGAAGAAGACGTTGTTTCCCCTTTGGGTTTGGACATTGAATACGAAAGAATTGAATTGCGTTCTTTAATAATGAAAGAACTTGATAAACTTCCGGAAGAACAAAGAGAAGTCTACCTGCTTAAAGAATATTCAGGATTGAAATACGAAGAGATTGCATCAATCCAGAAAATAGATGTTGAGCTTGTTAAAAGCAGATTATTTAAAACAAGACAAAAGTTAATTAAAAGAATATCAAAATTAGTTTAAAAGCCCCCTATATCCCCCCAAGGGGGACTTAGGATTTCTTGAAAAGAAAATAAAATTATTTAACTAACTGAGGTTTACAAAAAAGTAAAATTGTCATCACGAGCAAAGCGAAGTGATCTCATTTTTAGTATAAAAAAAAAGATTGCTTCGTCGTTATACTCCTCGCAATGACAGCTGTACTACTTTTTAGACAGCCTCCTAGGGAGTAGGCGATGAATTGCGAAAATTATCAGATGCTAATACAATCCTTTCTTGATGGCGAACTTGAAAAAGAGAAAGAAGGAATTATCTTTACTCATCTTTCCCAGTGCCAGGATTGCCGTGAGTTCATGAAAGGAATAAATCTTCTTAACTCAACTGCACAGGCAGAGATAAAAGAATTTCCGTTATCCCTTGATGAAAAAATTATGCTTGCAATAGAAAAACGCGAAACAAAAACACAAAGCAACATCTTTACTTTCAGAATGCCGGCTTACATTTCCTATGCGCTTGGTATTGTAATAATCTTGCTGGGACTATACCTGTTTGATACAACAAGGGAATACCGTAGTGAAATGCGCGAAGCCGTTAACACAATGAAAGAACAAAACCAGCAGATACAACTAATAATGAACTGTCTGCCCGAGGCGGAAGCAAAAGCAAAAATACAAAATGCAATACTCGTTCAAGCAAAAATGTGAGGTAAAAAAATGAAACCGAGAATTAGTTTTGTCGTTACTATATTTTTATCACTTTTATTTTCTTCCTGTAAGGAGAATAAAATAACAATTATTCCAAATGAAGATTTTGAGTATAAAAAATTTCCTGAAGTGGTGGCGAAAGTTAAAAATTCAATCCCGGAATTAGAAGAGATGTTTGAGAAAATTCATCCGGTTGAAAAGGATTCAACTCTTAAAAATAGTTTTCTTGCATTGTATATAAGTGAAAAAGGGGAGATAGAAAAGACTAAAGTAATATTAAGTGTTGACAGTGATACAGATGGGAAATTTGTTAATGCTTTGGAAACGGTTCATTTTGAACCTGCAACAGATAAAGGACAGAAAATAAAATCTCAATTAGCTATGCAAATTCTCTCTATGAAAAAAATGAACTCGGATCAAAGAAGCTGGAAAGTAATTTTTTCTCCCTGGTCTTATTATGAAAAAATTCCAACTACAGATCCTAAATATCAAGTTCAGGACTTTAGTGATAAGCCGCTCGATGAGGAACCTTTTATCTTCGTTGAACAAATGCCAAACTACAAGGGTGGCAACGATAATTTAATTGCATTCGTTT
>CAZIDB010000163.1:0-1658 GCA_964537965.1 uncultured Melioribacter sp.
CATACCTCATTAAACACACGCAGAAAGTTTCCACCGAGAATTTGTTTCACTTCAGAAATAGTGTAACCATGTTTTAACAAAGCATAAGTTAAAGCAGGAAATTTTGAAACATCTTCAAGTCCCACAGGAGTAGTAATGCCGCCGTCAAAATCGGAACCTAATGCAATAAAGTTTATTCCCACCAACTTTTTAATGTAGTCAATGTGCTGGATAACGGTTTCGATTGTAACATCATTACTGCGTGATAAAAATGATTTATAAAATACCACCCCGATTAAACCACGGCTTTTAGCAATACTTATTATCTGTGCATCTGTTAGGTTGCGGTAATGATTATTTAATTTCCAAACACCGGAATGACTTGCTATGATTGGATTTTTAGTTATTGCTAAAATATCCTCAATAGTTTTAACACCAGTATGGGATACGTCTATAATCATTCCGAGCGAGTCCATCATTTTAATTACCTGTTTGCCAAACTCAGATAGTCCTCTTGTTTTACTTTCGGCATCCTTAGCGCTGACAGCCCAATTGGAATTATAATTCCATGTTATTGTCATGTATCTTACACCAAGATCATAAAACTCCTTTAGCTTGCTAAGATCATCCTCAATTGCAGAACCACCTTCTACGGCAAGTATACCTGCAATCTTTCCTTCATCAATTCCATTCTGCAATTCTTCAGGATTAGTTGCCTGCATAAGTGTAAATGAATTCTTATCAACCTGGTTGAAAAACTTATTTGCATATCCAATCACCTGCTCATATCCTTCAGACGGATCGCTTCCGACATTCGGCCACATGGCAAATACCTGGGCATCAACTCCGCCGGCTTTTAATCTTGGAAGATCGGTTTGATACTGAGGATTTGAATCACCGATATTTTCATCGTCTCCAAGCAACTCAAGAATATCATTATGAAGATCAATTACGAAAGCAGCATTATGAACGAGATCAAGTTCAAAATCTATTTTAAGATTTCCGGTTAATTCATGAAGAGTCGTATCAGGCTCATAGGCAAGTTTAGAAGCAATGATATAAAACTCGGTGTTTGTAATTTCGTTTCCCTTCAATAAAAAAGTAGTTGATGAACCGCTTATTGCTCCCCAGCCACCGCTGCCGCCACCGTCAAGCTGAATCATTTTTTTAACAATCTGGCGGTTGCCAAACTCCATAGAATAAAGAATCACTCCTGCACTTCCTTTGCTTGTCCATGTAATGGAATAATTTCCGGCATCAAGCTGAAAAGTTTTCCTGTCAATTTCTTCACCAATAACCGAGTATGCGGTGAAAGTAACAGCGCCATATTCCATTAAAGAGAAATTTATTTTAGTGGATGGATTAAACGGATTAGGATAATTCTGTGAAAGCGAAAAATTTAGCGGCTTATCAGATTTATCATTTACATCCGACGGAGTAAACTGGTATTGCCAGCTACCGCTTGCATCAGAATAGGTTGAATACTTTTCAAGCGGATTATTTTTATTTACAATTTCAATCAAAGCGGAATCGAGCGAAGTTTTTTCAACTTTATCCGTCACTGTACCTGACAAGGTAATGGTTTGTGCAGGAATAATATTCTGAACAAGCAGAAGTGTAATAAATATTTTAAGAAACAGTAAATACCTTAAACCCATAACAGCCAATCATTTTTTTTG
>CAZIDB010000163.1:1758-10989 GCA_964537965.1 uncultured Melioribacter sp.
GAGCTTTTGTTAAATCCCACGACATGGTAAGGGTTATCAAACGGTTTCATTTTTACAGAAATATTTCCTTTGCCTGTTAAAGTAAAAACCATTTTTCTTATTGTATTGAACAAGCAATCCTCATTAGGTACACCAACATACACTATTCCGTTCTTCTTCAGTATTCTTTTAATCTCCGTAAGATATTCCAACGGCTGAAGGGTATGTTCAAGCACAGAATCCAAATAAATAAAATCAAATGTGTCAGCAGGAAAATTTTGTTCTAATAAACTGCCGGTTTTGAAATTTATGTTTTCTGTTTTCGCATTTTCATTCCGGTTATCGGTTATATCGATGCCGGTTGCATTCCAATTTCGTTTAGCTGCTTCTGCCAACGCATTTCCTTCTCCGCAACCCACATCTAAAAAATTAATATTTTCTTTTTTGTTAAGTAACTGTTCCGCTTTGATAAATCTTCCAAGCAGTTCCTTCTTTCTTTGATTGTAAAGCCACTCTGTTTGTGAGGCAAAATACTCTGAGTTATATAATGCCTGCCATTGTTCCGGTGAAAACGATATTGCAGGTGCAACATAATACAAGCTACAGTTTTTACACTGTACTATCTGGTAGTTGGTTTTAATAAATCCTGATGATAATGAGTTTACCTTTGGTACACCCATTAATTTAAAATTTATTTTATTACAAACCGGACAATTATTTTCCATTATACTTATCTCACATGAATAAAAGTATTAGCAATAATTTTTCTTTGAAATATTTTTTCCCGTCAGTTTTCTAAAAGCGAATTACATCCTTGACAAGCAATTGGAAATACTACTACTGCCGGTATAGTAATCCTTAAACTCTTAACTGTGGTTTTACTTTTGCAAACATAATGATATGAGAATACTAAAGGAAGAAAATAATTTTAGCATTATCTAAAAACTAAAACACTTTTATTTTCAATTCATGAATCCCTTTGCCGAATTAATTAGCTTCGGTATATTCGTTTTCATCGAGAATCCAGAATCCCCGCTTCGACGAGCGAAGCGAGGCGAGCAGTATCCGGTATCCAACGTCCATTAACTAAATAATTCTTAAAAATTGAATGACAACTTAATTACAACAAATGACCATCGAATTGCAACTGAATGACAATCGATTTACCACAGAAGTACCATCGAGTTACAATCACCATTCAACGCACAATAACCAACATCCAATTCCCAATTTCCAATTTAATTCAGCATCCAGAATCCCCGCTTCGACGAGCGAAGCGAGGCGAGCAGTATCCGGTATCCAACGTCCATTAACTAAATAATTCTTAAAAATTGAATGACAACTTAATTACAACAAATGACCATCGAATTGCAACTGAATGACAATCGAATTACCACGGAATTACAATCCATTAAATGTCCAATAACCAATTCACAACTCCAAATTTCCAATTTTCACCTTCAACCTGTACCCTGAGCGTACTTGTCAGCCTAAGCCAAAGGTTTATAAATCTGGCTGAGTCGAAGGGAGCATTCTCCTTCTCACTTCTCATACAATTCAATGTTAGCAGATTTTGTTTCAAGATTTATTCTGCCGGAACCACCACCGACTTTGGTAACCATATAAGTGGAGCTTCCAAGCTTCTTCACCTTAACAGGGAAATTAGTATCAATATCTCCATAAGCTACTTCTGCATTTATGTCGCCTGAAAAACCGGAGGGCATATCAATATGTATGTTACCGTATTCATTCTTTATATCAACATTAGTTGGAGTAGTTTTAAGATCGAGATACACTCCGTTACTCCTGTTCTGTATGCGTATATTTTTTGCGGAGAGATCACTTACACTTACCTCGGAATATCTTGTATTGGAAATCCAATCGCCGGTAATTTTTTTAGCATTTATAGAACCTGAGCTATTACTAATTTCAACATCTCCTTTCACATTGTTCATCTGGACACTGCCGTAATCGTTATCAATCTTTACGTTGCCAACCGCATCTTCAAGAGTAATTGTGCCCGATTTTCCGTTCAGCGTAATTGATTTATGATTCTTCCCTTTTATATCAGAAACAGTTATAGTTGAATAGTTGGAGTTCACGGAAACACCATCAGCAGATTTTACATAAATGGATGCGCTCGTTGATCCTATATCAACATAACCGGTTATGTCGGTAACATCAATTGTTGAATAATTTGCTTTGGTTTTGAAATTGCCGTCTATATTACTTGCTTTTATATTTGCACTTGTAGATTTGACCTCTACGCTTTTCTTTATTTCACCAAGAATGATAGTAGAGTAATTTGCATCAACAAAAGCAGAACCGGCAAATTCTTTTATTGTTACTGTTGAACTTGAGCCTTTAAGATTAAGGTTACCCCCGCATTTGTACATTTTTGTTGTTCCGTAATTATTTTCTACCACTTCAACATTCTTGCAGTTATTAAGCTCAAGACTGTTGCTGCTGCCGTTCAGTTCAATTTTACCTTTAATATCTTTTAACGAAATTGTACCGTACTTAAAATCAGATTTTAACGAATTGTTTTGCGGTACATAAATCTCACCGGACTTCTCAACCTTCTGGTAATTAAAGGCTTTAATCTTTATACCGAATATTGAAGTGCCGCTTTCTTCATCTGTTTCTCTTAAACTTAAGGTTAAAGTAGAATTAGATCTATCTTCATCTATATTAAATTCCTTTAGGTAAATATCTTCCCATTCATCATCAGAAGAAGAAACGTTAACTTTTATTTTAATATAAACTTCATTTTTATCCCAGGAATATATTTTCATGTTTGAGCCTGAAAAATTATTAAGCTCAATCAACTGGTTTGATGAGGTTGGAAAAGATTTTTCTATTGTTTTAGTCTTTCCAAAAAGATTAACGCTGACAAAACAAATAATTACAAATAAGAAAATTATCTTTTTCATATTGTTACTTCTCCCTGTTCTAATATATCCTGTAAAGTTTTAAGCTTGTTAATGTACAGTTGCCGCAGACTAACCTGTTTTAGAGGTGAAAGATCATGATTAAGATTTTCTTTTTTCAGTTCATCAATTGCCTGGTTAATAAAATTCAACTCTTCCATTTTGCTTGCAACTACGCTTCGTTTTATACTTGTTTCAGGAATATTTGAAATTACTGCAGGTACAACTCTTTCAAATTCATGAATTGCCGATTGATATGCAGTATTGAGTTTTACTTCTTCCGGCTTCACTTCATAAAGCAATGCTCTTGCAGATGTATAAACTCCAATCAGAAAGAACACCAGTACAAAAGAAGCAGCCATCCCAAAATAAAAACTACGGGAATCATGTATGTTCAGGAAAGAAATGCCGGCTGGTTTAATGTTTCTTTCCACCTTTTTCCAGATTTTTCTGCGAGTAATGTAATCGGGTGATTCATCAATTTTATAAAAATCATCTTTATCTATCATCTTGCTTTCTCCTTTATTAACCATTTTTCCCTAAGAAAATTTTTTGTTCGTGTAAGTATTGCTCTTGAATTTACTTCGCTTATTTTCAGTATAGATGCAATTTCCGAATGTGAGTATCCTTCCACTTCAAACAGAATAAAAACAGATCGTTTAACTTCATCAAGTTCAAACAGCCAGTTTTTCATAACAAGCTGCCATTCAAAATCAGGATCATCAATTTCGGCGTAGTAATTTTCTGCCTCTTCAAGGTCATGCATAATTCTGCCGATCCTTCTGTAGTCAGTCCGCATTTCATTTAAAGCAATTTTAAAAAGCCATGTTCTGTAAAGCGAAATCCCGTCGAACTTTTCTATATTCTCATATGATTTAATAAATGCCCGCTGTACCCATTCATCAACCTGGTCTTTATCAGGAGAGAACTGTTTCATAAAACGATAAAGCGGAACAATATTCTGTTCGAACAGAATCTTAAAGGCTTTCTGGTCACCGTTTTTAACGCGTTGGACTAACTGATGATCTTCTTTCACATTGTCTTTCTTTTTTATCATTAGATGCAATCCCAAATGCAAATGTTACAGTTGCTGTAAAAGAATTTTTAATTAGTTGTTCTGATCTTTTTCTTGTAATATTTTGTGAAGTCGCATTAAAATTACAAATAGAATCCGGGAGTTTAAAGCATTCCTTTTATTTGCATCTTCGAATAGTTATTTTTGACCTGAAAATTCTTTAAGTGATTTGAAAAGTAAACCGAAAATATTATCAGATAAGTTTGTTCTGGAATTAAAACAGATTACGCTGGGATATTTTACTGCAAATCAGTTTGATTTGCTTGTTGAATCATTTGAGAAGGAAATTTCAAAAGGATTTTTCACACCTTCTGCCGAATCCAACCTGATAAGGATTATCCACTCGTTATATGAACGTATTTATTTTCTAAATGATTGTCTGAAGTACCCGCATTATATTCAGATCGCATCTTCCATTTCGGCTTATAGCAATTACTTAACTGATGTAATAGTTAGAAACCCGGAATTTCTCTACTGGGTATTAAGTGAGGAAACATTAAACGGAAAACTGACCGAAGAATATCTTACAAATGAAATTCAATCAGCCTTTGATAAATTTAAATCTTTCGCATCCAAAGTAAACATGCTCCGTTCTATAAAACGAAGAGAAATTCTGCGGATAGGGTTAAATGATATTCTCGGCAACAGAGATTTACCTGAAACAACTTACCAGCTATCAGTCCTGGCAAAAATTATTAACCGGAAATTATTTCAACTTTGCCACCAGGAAATTGAGAACAAGTATCAGATTAAAATTAAAGAACCAAGATATTGCTTGGTTTCGTTAGGCAAGCTTGGCGGGGATGAGCTTAATTACAGTTCGGATACGGACTTCATTCTGTTCTTTGACAAGAATACAAATGTAAAAAGCAAACCAACTAAAGAGTATTTTGAAATCCTGAACGAAGCGGCATACCTGTTTATTCAAACGGCAACTGCAGTAACTGACAGAGGTTTTCTTTATCGTGTTGATTTCAGACTTCGCCCGGACGGCAGAACTTCTCCGCTGTGTCGAACGTTGAAAGATTATATTCAGTATTACGATACGCGCGGTGAGGATTGGGAACGGCAGATGTTAATAAAAATGAATTTTGTCGGTGGAAGCGAAAAACTTTATAACAGTTTTAATAACTACATTCAGCATTTCGTTTACCCAACTTCCTTTTCATCTTCGCCTGTTTCGGAAATCTCAAGAATAAAGAAAGACATAGAAAATAAAGTTGGCGAAACTGATAATGTAAAATTGTTCTCCGGTGGAATACGGGATATCGAATTTTCTGTGCAGGCATTACAGCTTTTAAATGCCGGTAAAATTCCCGAACTTAAAACCGGGAATTCTCTTACAGCAATTGCTGTATTACAGAATCATAACCTTCTTTCATCCGATGAAGCAATTATATTTAAGCAAGCATATTACTTATACAGGAAGATAGAACATTTCCTGCAGCTTATGAACGACAGGCAGACACACGTTATTCCCGATGATGAACAAACCCAGGATAATCTTGCAATGATGCTTGGATTGAAAGACAGGAATGCCTTAAGGAAGAAAATAGAAATTACGAGGCAGCAGGTAAAAAAAATATTTACCGACATCATCGGTGAAGAAGCGAATGATAATCTTATTGACTCCATAAGTTTTTCCGACAGGAAAAAATCATTAAGTAATTTTAAATACCTGCAGACAGGACAAGGTTTACTTGAACAAAAACAATTTGACAAGCAAACAATAAATTCTTTCAAACGAATTGAGAAGCAGGTTCTTGATTTCATATCAAAGATTTCCAATCCTGATGTTGTTCTTGATAACTTTGCAAGGATAATCAAAACACGTCCGCTCGCTTCAATATGGTATAATGAATTTGTTGACGAACAACTGCTTAAATCATTTCTTACACTCTGCGGAAATAATAAAAAAACAGTTGATCTGCTGGTTGCTTACAAACCTTTGGGAGATTTAATACTTAGCAGAAAAGTATTCTCGTTCGATTTTTCTGACTTAGGAAATATTTCCGTGCTACAATTATTTGTAATGCTTTCAACTCAGTTTAGTCTTGGTATTATTGATCAGCAAAGAACAAGTGAAGTACTTTCAGAATATGTAAGCAAAAGAATCAGCGAAATCGCAGCTGAATCAAATTTACCTAAAGACAGATTAGTAATTGGAATGGGAAGCCTCGGTTCGCAAGATATGAGTTTCAATTCTGATATTGACCTCGTTTTTCTCGTAAAGAGTTTAACGAAGTATTCAAATGCACAATTGAAATACCAGGAATTCTTTTTGCGTGTAAAGGAAGAGCTTAAACCGTTTGATGTTGACTGCCGTTTGAGACCTGAAGGAAAAAATTCTCCGCTTGTCTGGGATCTTAACAGTTACTTTGAATACCTGGAACAGCGGGCAATGGTTTGGGAATTCCAGGCGCTTATTAAGAATAAAATTCTTTATGGCTCACAAAAGTATTATGATATTTTGATTAAGAAGATTTCTGATGTAGTTTCAACGTTCAGCAAAAGCAGGTTAGCTGCTGAAATAACCGGGATGAGGTCTAAGATAGAAAAACAAATATTATCAATACCGCAGTCAAACTTTCCAAAGTTCCTGCATATTAAAAGAAGCCGCGGCGGATTAGTAGACATCGAATTCGGAATTCAAACGCTTATGCTCTCCAATCCAAATATATTTGTGGAATTAATTGGGAGAAGCACAATCGATATTATTAATTCTTTAGCTGATAAACTGCCGGACAGTTTTTTGACACATGATTTAATGAAGAAAATTAAAATTGGATTTTTATTTTTGAAAAAGCTGGAATTATGGAACCAGGTAATTTTTGAATCATCAAATTCAATACTTCCGCTTGACAGCACGAAAAGAACAATCCTGGTAAATATACTTGGCTTTAATGATGAAAAGACTTTTGATAATGAGCTGAACAACGTTCTTAAATCAAACAGAAAATTTTACGAAGATTCTCTTAAACAATTGGAATTACAGATATGAAGCTGAAGGACTTTTTAATTAAATATTCTTTTCTACTTGCAGCTACAGTAGTATTTATTACTTACATAATTACACTTGCACCAACTGTAATTCAGATTGATGCCGGTGAATTAGCTGCGGTTCAGTCAACTCTCGGAATTGCACATCCTACAGGTTACCCTTTGTTCACAATAATAGGATATCTATTCCTGCTTATTCCTCTTCCTTTTACTAAAATATTTATGGCAAACTTACTGGCAGCTATATGGTGCAGTCTTGCTATATTTTTATTTTATAAAACAGCTTCGCTTGTAATGAATAATCTGAATAGTTTTAAAACAAATGAAGCAAAGTCAAAAACAAAAAAGATCAAAGAGAATAAAAAAGTAAAACAGCAGGAGGCAAAATCAGAACCTCCTCGTTTGATAATACTAATATCAATTATAGCAGGCGGATTCGTTCTTGCATTAAGCAAAACATTCTGGTTTCAGAGCACATCGGTAGAAGTCTATTCGCTTCACCTATTCCTGATGTCACTGATAATCCTTTTTCTTCTCAAAGCATATCTTAAAGAAGGCAATGATCTGAAGGACTGGATTTTATTTTCTGTCTTTCTCGGACTTGGTTTTACAAACCACATGACAACATTATTAATAATTCCATCCATGGTATATTTATTTTTTGTAAAGAATAAATTCAACAAAGAATCATTTAAGAAAATTGGAATAATGCTGGCGGTATTCTTCCCGGTACTTATTTTAGTTTATAGTTACCTGCCTATAAGGGCAAGCCAAAATCCAATTATCAACTGGGGTAATCCAATTGATTTGGAACGAATACTCCGCCATATTTCTGGCAAGCAATACCAGGTCTGGCTATTCTCATCTATGGACGCTGCAAAAAAACAATTCGTTTATTTCTTTAATAACCTGCCGATTGAGTTTGCCACGGTAAGTCTGTTATTCATAATTGTCGGCATTTTTGTTTCATACTTTAAGGCAAAGAGATTTTTTATATTCAACATAATTACTTTTCTGTCTTGTGTGCTTTACTCAATTAATTATGACATTGTTGATATCGATTCTTACTTCCTGCTGGCCTACATCTCGCTTTCATTCTTTGCAGTATTCGGTATCCTTAGAATACTTGAATGGTTTGAACAGCATAAGATTACATTGGCAGGTTCAACCGGGATTATTTTTTTATTCTGCGCAGCCCAGTTTTATATTAACTTCGATAAAGTAAATCAAAGTTCAGTTTATGTTTTTGAGGATTACTCCAGGGCTTTAATAAACAGTACCGCTAAGAACAGTATCATCTTCAGCTACCAATGGGATTTCTTTATTTCCGAATCTTACTACCTGAAGAATGTAGAGGGATTCAGAAAAGATGTAACAATTATCGACAAAGAATTATTAAGGCGTTCCTGGTATTTCAACCAGTTAAGAACAAACTATCCAAAAATCATTTCCAAAGTTGAAGATGATATACAGGCTTTCCTTGCAGCTTTAAGACCTTTCGAAAGAGATGAAAATTTTGATTCCAATCTTCTTGAAAGACTTTACCAGAATTTGATGAACAGGCTTGTTACAACAAATTTTGATGAGCATCCGTATTATATTGGTTCTGAACTTTTTGATAACGAAATGAGAAATGGTCAATGGACTTTACCTCAGGGCTATTTTCTTGTGCCGGATTTATTCTTATTTAAAGTCGTGCGGACTAATGAGTATATTCCTGCTGCAGATCCTGATTTTACCATAAGGTTACCCAAGCAAAATCTCTATTATTATAATTTCATTAGGAATACTGTTGGAAGTATGCTTGTACGCCGCGCAATGTATGAATTAAAATTTGATAAGATTGAAAGAGCAAAAGTATATATAAATAAAATCAGGAGAGATTTACCGGATTACCTGATACCATCTGAACTAAGTAACGTTTTTTAAGTTGAGATTATTCTCCGGTTACAAACGGATAGTCTCGTACAAGGTTTAGTTCTATCCCCTGCTTTGCTACGGGCCAGTAACCATATGGTGTAAATTCAGTTGTTAAATAATCTACGGGAGCTTTAACGCCGGGCATCCTGCTTGTATAGAAATAAGATTTGCCCCATAAAGCCCATCCGCCAAAATCTATATTCCTTGCATCGTATCCAAGGAAAATAAGGTAAGCAGCAAGATATGATCCCTGCTGTCCATTCAAACTATAGATAATGATTGGAATGTGTGACGGCAATGTCTGCAGGTAAGAAGTTGATTTTAAAT
>CAZIDB010000164.1:0-10890 GCA_964537965.1 uncultured Melioribacter sp.
CATTAAAAGCTGATTTTCAGCAGGGCCAGATTGCCGCAGATGCTAAAATGGATTTCACTACAGACAAATTAAAATATGATATAAAACTTTCAACTCAGAACTTAAACCTTGTCCAGGTAATAAAGAATCATACAAATCTTAACCTGACAGCTTTTGCTAAAGGCGAAGGGACTGACCTTAAAACTCTTTCTTCCAATATTAAATTTAGTTTGTATCCCTCAACATATAATGGTTATCGGATTGATTCACTTGATCTTTCGGCAAAGATTGTAAATGCTTCTGTTGATTATAACCTTAGTGCCTTTGCATCGGGAGCAAGTGTTTTGGTAAATGGTGACGCTGATTTTACCAACGAGAAAAATCCTGAATATACCGCATTGGCAAGCATTAGAAATTTAAAGATGGATAAAATCCTTTCAGATATTTCGATGAGATCAAATTTTAATCTTGATCTGGATCTTAAGGGAAGAGGTTTTAATCCGGATGATCTTGAAGCAAATCTGAAGGTTAAGATCGATTCTTCTTATTATACAAACCTGCAGATCAACCCGAACACTTTGTACGTTAATTTTATTAAACAGGGTGAGAATAAAAGAATTTTTAATCTCGACTCTGACATTGGATACTTTGAGTTAGCCGGTGATTACAAAATAATGGATGTTGTTAGTATTGCAGGTTACCAGGCAGATATTTTTAAAAATCTCATCACCCGGAAAATTAATAGTATAAACCCATATGCGTTATTTAAAGACACAACCAGTATAGCTAATTTTGAATCCGGTATTAAACAATACGATAAAATTCCGGAATTCGTTTCCAAAAATTTCAACATAGATTATAAGCTTGAACTTAAAGACCTGAATAAACAGAAGACGATTGAAGGTTTAAGATCATTTGATGTGGTTGGCAAGATTACCGGTAACATAAGCAACAAGCCGGATGATTTTCAGTTAACTTCAAAGCTTGAATTGAACCGGTTGAAACTGCTTACAAAAGATAACGTTATTTATGTATCTGAACTTTCAGTCGGATTAAATGTTGGGCGGGATAACAGGTACGTTAGCGCTGATAATATTTACGGAAAGATTAGTTTAACCAATCAAAGAATATTTGCCGGGACGGATGTAAAAAATCTGAAAGCTGACGTAGCGCTAAAAAATAATATCTTTGATTACAGCTTTGCTGCTGATCTTGATACAACGATTAGTGCAAAATTGGCTGGCAGAGCAGACCTTACAAATAATTTTATCCTTATAGAGGGTGATGAACTTTTCGCAAGATATAAAAATATTATTTTGAAAAATGACGGAAAATTAATTGCAAGGTACAACAAGGATTATCTTAATGTCGATCAGTTCAGGCTTGTAAGAAACGGTTCCTCAATCAACCTGAATGGAAAAATTTATGGCAACGGTGCGGAAGATATTACGCTAAGTATAAATAACTTAGGTTTGGACTTGTTTAATGAATTCACCACACTAAAAGATAATTCGCTTAGCGGCAAGTTAAACCTTGATGTAAAATTAGGCGGTTACCTTCATGATCCTGTTATTAATGTTGATTTTAAAGCTGATGATATTATTGCAAAAGGAGTTAGTCTTGGTTTTATTAGGTGCAATTTGGATTATAAGGATAAACTTCTTTCTGCCAATCTTAAATTTTTGGATTCAACATATAACTTAAATGAACCAAATTTGGTTATGGAGGGATTAGTTCCTATAAACCTTGCTTTTGTGAATGCAGGCGACAGGTTTGTTAAGGACAGGGAAATTCAGCTAAACCTGAAATCAAAACAATTTGAACTTGCCGGGTTCAGTAATTTAAGCCCTTATACACGTGAACTAAGTGGTAAGCTTATTGCCGATATAAATATCAGCGGTTCATTTGATGATATAAACCTTAGCGGCAAACTATTACTTCAGAATTGCAATTTCATACTTAAACGGAATAATTTACCTTACACATTGAACATCAATCTGCTTTTTGAACGCGGTGAACTATTGGTTGATAAATTCAGTCTTCAGAATACGGGCAAAACAAATTTTGGCGGAACACTTACAGGAAGCGGAAATGTTAATTTCAACAACAAGACTGCAGACCTAACATTAAACGGTGACCTTGCTGTTTTATCTCAGTCATCTAAAACCGCTATGCCGTTTTTTTATGGCGATGTAGCAATAAAAACTAATGGCGACTGGAAATTTACTTACGTTGACGGCAACAGCAGTTTTAATGGAAATGTTTTGTTAAGACATGTTAATGTAACTATACCTCAGACAAAAACAGGCTACAGTACAACAAGCACAGATTATGTTTATAAGTATGTTATTGACTCATCAAAAATTGACAGAAAGCAGGAAGAGTTTAAAGAAGTTGTTGCGTTATCAAAAAAATACAGCCCTTTAAGAACAGCCGCTTCTGCGCGTCCAAAGAAAACAAGTTTTGACTATAAAGTGGGAATTAAGATTGACGATGAAGCAAAGTTAAGCGTTGTATTAAACCAGGAAGCCAATCAGAGGTTGGATGCAATTCTTAATGGCGAACTATTGTTTGAAAACGGTGGCGTTGCACAGGGAGCTTTTAATTTACTTGAGGGATCTCAGCTTACATTCTTTAAAACTTTTGGCGCCGAAGGTAAAATTTATTTTGAAAGCGATGTTACTAATCCAAGGCTTGATGTTGTTGCTACATATCAAAGTACAATTGAAGACTCGACCGGTTCTACAGATGTTGCAGTTAAAATTAAACTTGAAGGTTCAATTGATAAACTTGCAGAGAATCTTTCGGCAAAAGGGGGCGATGCATTCTCGGTTTATGAAGGTGAGAGCAATATTTCAAAAGGAATTCCTTCACCGGACAGAACCAATCTTGACGCAATCACTTTTATCCTGTTGGATAAATTTAATATGGATGCCGGCGATAAAGCTACTGTAAGCCGTTTCTTCAACCCGACTGATATTACAAACTCGGCACTAAGCGGTGTGCTGTCTACATTCGCTAACCAGTACCTTGGTGATGTTGTACGAAATATTAATCTTGAAGAACGGGGAAGTTCAACAAGACTTTCTGTAAGCGGAAAAATCCAAAAACTCAAATACTCTTTCGGTACAAAGACTGAAGAATTCCAGGACATAACAAAAGCAAACCTTAAGCTGGAATACCCGTTCAGTGAATTTTTCCTTATCAAGTTTGAAAGGAAAGATCCGATACTTGAAAACCTTAGCAACACGGAAAAAATTAACGAAGTTGGTCTTAAATATAAATTTGTATTCTGATGAAAAAAGAATTATTAAACCTTTTTAAGAATAATCCTTCGCTCTCAATCAAAACGCACGAGATTGCAAGGAAAATTAATGTCGGTTCCGAAGAAGATTATACACAGTTAAAAACTGCTCTTCATAAATTAACTGAAGAGGGAGTCCTGATCCGTTCGGGAAAAAGATACCGGTTTAACCAGCATTCGGCAGGGAAATTAATCGGCAAACTTTATATCACTGAAAATGGATATGGCTTTGTTTCGCTCGGTAATAATCTTAAGGATATTTTTATTGCGGCTAAAAATCTTGGAACTGCTTTTAGCGGTGATACAGTTGAAGTAAAATTATTTGCAAAACAAAAAGGTAAAAATCTTGAAGGTGAAGTTATAAGAATTACACAGAGAGGCAGGGAAGAAATTACGGGTGATCTTCAGAAATCAAAATCATTCTGGTTTGTAAGACCGGATGAAAAATCATTGCACAGGGACATTTATATTGGTGAGAAGGATTTGAATGGCGCTAAGAATGGCGATAAAGTTGTTGTTCACAAGATAGAATGGAAACAGCAGCAACAACATCCCGAAGGAAGAATTAAGGAAATCCTTGGCAAATCAGGTTCGCACGATGCTGAAATATCAGCATTAGCGCGCGAGTTTAATCTCCCGTATAATTTCACAAAAGCGGTTCTTAAGGAAGCAAACAAGTTTACAAATGATATTCCGGAAAGCGAAATTGAGAGAAGGTTGGATTTAAGGGAGAAGGTTGTCTTTACAATTGATCCTGAAGATGCAAAAGATTTTGATGATGCGGTTTCAATAGAAAAACTTGAGAGCGGAAATTTTTCCGTAGGCATTCACATTGCGGATGTGAGTCATTATGTTTTAGGTGATACTCTTCTTGATGCTGAAGCGGAGAGGAGAGGGAACAGTGTTTATTTTGTTGGTAAAGTAATTCCTATGCTGCCGGAAAAACTTTCAAATGGAATTTGTTCACTCGTTCCGAACGAAGACAGGCTGACTTTTTCTGTAGTTGCGGAAATAGAACCATCAGGTAAGGTAGTTGATTATACGATAAAAAAATCTGTTATTAACAGTAAAAGAAGATTTACTTACGATGAAGCACAGGAAGTAATTGATACCGGTAAAGGTGATTTTGCAGCCGAGTTACTACTGTTGAACAATCTGGCTAAAATTCTCCGGAACAAAAGGATGTCAAAAGGAAGTATAAACTTCATAACTCCGGAAGTTAAATTCGTTCTTGATGAAAAAGGTGCCCCGGTTAATATAATTAAAAAAATTACGAAGGAAAGTAATAACCTTATTGAAGAATATATGCTGTTAGCAAACCAGGTAGTTGCTAAGCATATCGGAGGCGGTAAAAAAGCTAAGAATAATTTGTTCTTGTACAGAATACATGATTTGCCCGACCAGGAAAAAGTAACTGAGTTTGCACGGTTCGTTAATTCGCTTGGTTTTTCTTTTGATCCTTCGTCTGCAAATAAAACTAAACAGTTTCAAAAATTGTTATTAAGTGCGGAAGGTACGGAAGAAGAAGATGTTATAAATGAAGTTGCAATAAGAACAATGTCAAAGGCAATTTATTCCACGGATAATATTGGACACTATGGATTAGGCTTTAATTACTATACTCATTTTACATCGCCTATAAGAAGGTATTCTGATCTGTTAGTGCACAGGATGCTTGAATCCTATATTGAGAAAGGGACTCAATCATTCTATAAAAAGGATGAGCTTGAAGAAATCTGTGAGCATATTTCAGCTACGGAAAGAACAGCTCTTGATGCTGAACGGACTTCCGTTAAACTAAAGCAGATTGAATTTTTGTCAAATCATATTGGTGATGAATTCCATGGCGTTGTTTCAGGAGTGACACATTTTGGAATGTTCATTGAGTTAACGCAGAGCCTGGCAGAAGGGTTGATTCGCTTAAGTGACTTAGAGGATGATTATTATGTTTACGATGAGAAAAATTATTCGTTAATTGGCAGAAGAAATAAAAAAAGATATAGATTAGGTGATAAAATTAACGTCCGTATAATTCGTGTTGATAAAGAGAAACGGGAAATTGATTTTATTATTGTTGAAGATTAATAAAACCTTTGTTAGGTGAAATTATGGTAAAGAAACTAATTATTATAATATTAGCTGTTCTTGTACAGCAGGCATTCGGTCAGTTTGGTAAAAATAAAGTCCAGTATAAGGATTTTACCTGGTATTATATTCAAACCAAACACTTCGATATTTATTTCTCCAACGGCGGTGAGAGTATTGCAGAGTTTGCGGCTAAAGCAACTGAAGATGCCTTAGCTTCTATTCAGGAAACTTTAAACTATTCAATAAATAACCGTATTACTGTAATACTTTATAAATCAATGAATGACTTCCAGGAGACAAACGTTACAGATGAATATCTTGAAGAAGGAATTGGTGGATTTACAGAGCTTTTCAAGAATAGAGTTGTAGTTCCGTTTAATGGTTCATATAAAGCTTTTCGTCATGTTATTCACCATGAGCTTGTTCACAGTGTTGTAAATGACATGTTTTACGGTGGTTCACTGCAGAATGTTATTTCAAAAGGAATTTCTGTTCAGCTACCGCTTTGGTTTAATGAAGGTCTTGCTGAATATGAATCGCTTGGCTGGGACGCGGATACCGATATGTTTATACGTGATGCAATTATAAATGATTATTTACCGGATATAAATTATTTGAACGGTTATTTTGCTTACAGGGGCGGACAATCTGTTTTCTATTATATTTCACAGAAATACGGTAATGAAAAAATTGGTGAGATAATTAATAAAACAAAAGGAACTGGCGATCTTGAAGAAGCTCTTAAAGCATCAATCGGATTGAATTACGAAGAACTAAACGAGCGATGGAAAAAAGATGTTAAGAAAACATTCTGGCCGGATATTGCAAAAATGGATGATCCGGATGTCTGGTCTAAAAGATTGACAAGCCATAAAAAAGAAGGCGGTTCATATAATACAAGTCCCGCAATCTCGCCGCAGGGAGATAAAATTGCATTTTTGTCTAACCGCAATTTTTATTTTGATGTTTATATAATGAATGCTATTGATGGTAAAATTGTTAAGAAATTAGTGGAAGGAAACCGCTCTAATGATTTTGAACAGTTGAATATTCTTACTCCCGGTTTGGATTGGTCGCCAGATGGAAAGAAAATTGTGCTCTCGGCAAAAAGCAGCGGCTGGGATGTTATCTATGTAATTGATGTTGAAGAAGAGGATAAAGAAATTCTTCCTGTTCATCTTGATGGAATATCCTCTGTTAAATGGTCGCGTAACGGTAAATATCTCTGTTTTGTTGGGCACGACGGTGCAAAATCTGATATCTACATTTATAACTTCGAGACGAAAGAAACAAGGAATATTACCGATGATATTTTTTCCGATAATGATCCTGCCTGGGCAATGGATAACAAAACAATTTATTTTATCTCAGACAGAAGTAAGGAAAATACTTCCTTCGCGCTTTCGGATACATTCCGTATTTCAGAATACAACTACCAGCAATCAGATATTTATAGTGTTAATATTGAAACGGGAGAGATTAAAAAAATTACTAACACACCGGATATAGAAGAATTCTCACCTGTAGTTTCACCTGACGGACAGGAGATACTTTATGTTTCAACACTGAATGGAATAAACAATATTTATAAACAAAGGTTATATCTTAACGCTAAAGATTCAGTTGAAAATGTTTATGACCTTCAGCCAACACCGATTACAAATTCACTTAACGGATTGTACCAGCTTTCAATGACTGATGATGCCAAGAAACTTATTTTTTCATCAATGTATGAATCAGCTTTCAATATCTTCCTGTTAAATAATCCGTTTGAACCGAAAACCGATAAGACAAAACTTGACCAGACAATTTACTATGCAAAATTATTTGCTCCGGAAAATGGACAGGCTGCTGATAGTACAAATAAAAATAATGAGCTGACAAAGCAGGATACATTGAAAGATGAATCTCCGAATAATCCTTCCATCTTCCTTGGTAAAGTTGAAGAGAAACCGGAAACAGATACAACAAGATCCGGTTACAGCAGGTATGTGTTTGCAGATAAAAAACTTTTCCCAAAAGATTCTTCTGCATTGGGAGATAAATCAAATTTCAATATGACAAATAACTTAGACTCAAACGGGAATTTCCTTGTTAACAGATACAAAATTAATTTTTCCCCTGATATTGTTTATGCTAATGCAGGCTACAGCACTTATTATGGTTTGTTAGGTACAACAGTGCTTTCATTCAGCGATATGCTTGGAAACCACAGGATAATTGGAATTACAAGTCTGCAGATTGATCTTAAGAATAGCGACTATGGTCTTGCATATTATTATTTACCCGACAGAATGGATTACGGAGTAGAAGGATTCCATACCGCAAGATTTGTTTACCTTGTAAGAGATGGAGAATACAATCTTTTCCGTTTCAGAAATTACGGATTGGTATTAAACGCAAGTTACCCGTTAAATAAATTTTACAGGCTGGATGCCGGTTTAAGCTGGCTGAATGTCTCTTCGGAAAATCTTGATAACACCGATGAAGCAATTGATAAGGTTGGTTACCTAATTCCTTCGGTTAGTTTTGTGCACGATAATGTTTTGTGGGGTTATACTTCTCCAATTGATGGTACAAGATATAACTTAACATTATTTGGTAATCCAATTTCAGGCAGCCAGGGCAATAGTTTTTACTCATTCCTTTTTGATTACAGGAATTACAACCGTTTTTGGTACGATAACTCGTTTGTCTATCGTTTATCCGGTGGATATTCGGGTGGAGAAAATCCGCAGCGATTTTTCTTAGGTGGAACAGACAACTGGATTAACCGTACTTTTGCAACAGGAGAGATTCCTTTGGAAAGCGCCTCTGACTTTGCATTCCTTACACCTGCTCTTCCTTTAAGAGGTTACAATTATGCAGAGAAAATCGGAACAAAGTATGCGTTGGTAAATGTAGAACTTCGTATGCCGTTGATAAGATATCTAGTAACGGGTCCGCTGCCTATTTTATTCCAGAATATTCTTGGTGTTGCATTTATTGATGCCGGCTCTGCGTGGGATAATACAAAGAAGCTTCAGCTAATCGGTAAGGTAGATGGTAATACAGTTACAAAGGATATGCTTATTGGTACCGGTTTTGGCGCAAGAATGTATTTCCTTTATTTCCTCTTGAGGTTTGATACCGCATGGACATATGATCTTGATAAATTCTCCAAGCCTAAATATTATTTCTCTATCGGAGCAGATTTCTAAAATAATTTTTGTAGAGACGCAGCGCTGCTGCGTCTGCTGTATAAAACCTTTCATCTATGTGCTGACTAAAAAAAGACTGTCATCACGAGCGCAGCGAAGTGATCTGATTTTTTGTTAATCCGATGGATTGCTTCGTCGTTATACTCCTCACAATAACCTGACACCAATTTTTAGTTTACCGGTTCCCATTCTGTTATGAGATCCTTTCTGACTGTTGCTAAACATTCTGATGTCGGAGACATCGAACATTTATAGAAAACATTTAACATTCTTATGTTCGATCCCGGCTGGGGTCGTACCTGTTTTTTTTATTTCTTCCTATATACGTTTCATCCCTTCGGGATGAGGAGAAATATCTTCCAAAATATTTTCTAGGCGACAAGTCTTTTTCATAATGGCAGGAATTTATTTTGCCTATTCAAGCATATAGAATCAAATCCGCTTTAAGCGCGCTGATGCTAAAAGCAATTATAAATTTATTCCAAGACCTATTGAAGCAAACCCAATCATATAATTCATTTCAATAAAACTATTATCCAATAAATAAAAACCTGTTCCTAAACATGGGAGAAATCCACTTCCAATTGATGGTCCGGAATGGCCACCTCCTGAAATGGGTAAATAAAATTTTATTCCAACTTTGAAATAAATGATAGAACTTTCTCCGCCCATAAAAAGATCAAGATGAGGTGTTACACCATTGAATATTATCCCGGGTTGGACCTCATAAAAAAACTTACTTTCAGATCTATCTTTAAATGAAAATTGAATATCATATAATGGAAATGCTTTATAAAGGCCATTCTCCTTATGAATTCCTAAAGGTTCGGTCTTAAGTGAATAAATTATCTGGGCATCAAGATCAGATAATAAAAACAATACTGCTATCAGAATTATTTTATTCATGGTGAACCTTATATTTTATTTCTCACTCAGGAGTTCTTCCAGACTGAAAAACTTATCTGGTTAAAAACGTCACGGAGGAAATCCGGTTTAAGCAGACTAATGCTACAGGAAATATATTAAAAATAAATTCCGACAATTAAGTGATTTGTATTTATCGTTTCACTATCAAATTTGAACATGTATCTTAAATCCAGATTCAGTTTGGAAGTAATTTGAATCGCAACTCCGGCGCCGGTAATAAGACTGGCAGAACCGGAAGGCAATACTTCATTTCTTTGCTCCTCCTTAAATTCATCAGGAACTTCATCTTTTGAAGAATAACTCCAGGTTTGTGAAGGCGAAGTTTCGATGTGCGTATCTATTAAATTATATACTGCATCAACAGAAAGATAGGGTGATAAAATACTCTGTGAAAAATTATACTGTATACCCAGACCAATTGGAAACATATCATAATTCTTACTTTTAAAAGTATACTTACTCGCATAATAAACCGTCTCATTCATTATAAGACTTTCAGAATATACTTTTACAGTTTTTGTATATGGCTGTACAGTATAAGTATAACCAAGAGATGCTTTAAGTGTTAAATCTGTCATAAGATTAGTTTTAAGTTCAACAAGAAAATCACCTCCGCGGTTGTCTATTTTATTGAAGTTCATACCGCCATAAAAGCCTATATCAAAAACTGAAAAAGGCTTGTTCTCCTGCGCAATAATAATATTAAGCGAGATGAGAGTTAATACGAAAAATACTTTTTTCATTTTAGTGACCTCTTTAGAAGTTATATAGTTTTAAGAAGTATTATCAGAAAGTATTTCTTCTTATAAAATTTATACAGAATTAACTTTGAATAACTGCCTGAGTTGCCGGAAATGAAAAATAGAAAACTGTTCTATTAGCTATAATGTTTAACTTATATAATCTCAACGAAAAAAATGATCAGTACGATTAAACCCTGTTCCCACCGTATCCCTGCAATAGGTTTTGTCTTTTCACCTGCAAACTATGATAGTAAAATTTTAATGTCAAGGTACTTTTGAATATGGGGTATTTAAATTAACAGATACAAATTATCTAAGGCTGATCGTGCTTTATCCCGGGGTTTATAAAACTACCGAACAATACCATTTCTAGATTACTTACTCGTCCCCTTTTTTCCCTTCTCTTGGCAAGATGCCGAAGGCTTGGCATTGCCAGAAGGGGATACCGACGAAGTCGGAGAGGTTGAGTTAAGATATAACTATTCTACAATTAAATTTCCTGATGTCGGAGACATCAAACATTTATAGAAAACATTTAACATTATAATGTTCGACCCCGGCTGGGGTCGTACCTGTTTTTTTGTTATTTCTTTCTATATACGTTTCATCCCTTCGGGATGAGGAAGATTATCTTCCATAATATTTTCTA
>CAZIDB010000165.1:0-10829 GCA_964537965.1 uncultured Melioribacter sp.
GGAACAGGATTGTAAAGTCCCTGTTTCAATAATTCAACAAGCCGTGCACCTTTTGATAATGTACGCTGAGTTGATTTATCAAGGTCCGAACCGAATTTTGCAAATGCCTCAAGTTCCCTGTATTGTGCAAGATCCGTTCTTAATGAACCGGCAACTTTTCTCATTGCTTTTATCTGAGCATTGCCACCAACACGGGATACACTTATACCAACATTAATAGCAGGTCTTACACCAGCATTAAACAAGTTTGGTTCAAGATAAATCTGACCGTCTGTAATCGAAATTACGTTTGTAGGAATATATGCTGATACGTCGCCCTGTTGGGTTTCAATAATCGGTAAAGCAGTTAAGCTGCCTCCACCAACGGCATCACTTAATTTCGATGCTCTTTCCAATAACCTTGAATGAAGATAAAATACATCACCCGGATAAGCTTCACGTCCCGGAGGTCTTCTTAATAAAAGTGAAAGCTCACGGTAAGCTGCAGCCTGTTTTGATAAGTCATCATAAATAACAAGAGCATCTCTTCCAGAATCCCTGAAGAATTCACCTAAAGTTGCACCGGAGTAAGGAGCAATATATTGCAAAGGTGCAGGTTCAGAAGCCGATGCAACAATAATTGTTGTATATTCCATAGCACCAAACTCAGTTAGTTTAGCAACAACCTGGGCAACTGTTGAGCTTTTTTGTCCAATAGCTACATACACACAGTAAACAGGTTTAATTCCATTTTTCTTAGCCTCTTCAGTATGTGTGTATTTTTGGTTAATGATAGTATCTATAGCAACTGCAGTCTTTCCCGTTTGTCTGTCACCAATAATTAACTCACGTTGGCCGCGGCCAATTGGAATCATAGCATCGATAGCCACAATACCAGTCTGGATTGGTTGTTTAACGGGTTGTCTGTCAATAACACCGAGCGCTTTTCTTTCAATTGGTAGATATTTATCTGTAGAGATTGCTCCCTTTCCGTCAATTGGTAAGCCAAGCGGGTTTACAACTCTTCCAAGCAATTGTTTACCAACCGGCAACGAAGCAACACGTTTTGTTCTTTTTACAGTATCACCTTCTTTAACCAATTCACTATCGCCAAACAAAACGCAGCCTACGTTATCTTCTTCAAGGTTAAATATCATACCATAAACCTGGTTCGGAAATTCGACCAGTTCGCTTGCCATAACTTTGGATAAACCGTAAACACGGGCTATTCCATCACCAACCTGAAGGACTGTTCCAACATCATAAATGTCAACTTCACTTTCAAAGCCGGAAAGTTGTTTTCTTAATATTGCAGACACTTCATCAGGTCTAACTTCAGCCATAATAGCTTCCTTCTAAAAAAAAATTAATTTTGTTGTATATTCCCTTTCAGGAAATTCTCTTTCAATAGTTCCAGTTGATGCTTGATCGAAGCATCGAAAACTGTATCATTCACTTTAATAATAAATCCACCGATAAGATTTTTATCTTCCTTAAAAGTAATTCTTATTTTTTTCTTTATTACTTCTTCAAGTCTTTGCTGTAATTTCTTTTTCTGCTCATCTGAAAACCCGATGGTGCTTAATACTTTTGCATCAACAATTCCCAATCTTTCATCTCTAAGTTCTAAAAATCTTTTAATGATCATGGTTAATAAATCTTCTCTATTCTTTTTCAGAATAAAGAGAATAAAGTCCAGAATTTCATCTGATACTCTTCCTTTAAATATTTCAGTAAGTATCTGATGTTTTTTTTCAGATTTAATTACCGGGTTAAGGAGCATTAACTGTATTTGCTTTGATCCAAGCAGAGTATTTTTTACCAACTCAACATCAACTGCAATTTCTTTAAGAGATTTTTTCTCTTCTGCAAGTTCCAGCAAGGCAGTCGCATATCGGTTGGAAATGTTAATATTGCTCATATTTAATTTTTCGGTAATTCATCAATAAATTTGTTAACAAGAACCAGTTGTTTTTCCTTATCAAGATTTTCTTTTAATATTTTCTCAGCAGCGCCAACCGCAATTTCAGCAACCTGATTTTTAAGGGATTCAAAAGATTCCTTACTTTTCCTTTCAATCTCAACACTTGCGTCCTCAATCATTTTTTTAGCTTCCGCTTTACTCTCTTCAACAATCTGGGTCTTCAACTTTTCTGCAAACTCGCGTGCCTGTGCAATAACTTTCTGAGATTCCTCCTCGGCTTTTGCAAGGTTAGCTTTATTTTCGCTTATAAGTTTTTCAGCTTCTTCTTTTGCTCTTTCAGATTTTTCAAGCGATTCTTTAATAAGCTTTTCACGTTCGTCAAGTGCAGCAAGTAAAGGTTTCCAGGCTACTTTCTTAAGCAGAAGCAGCAATATTACAAATGTTATTACTGTCCAGAAAATCAATCCCGGATTAACATCCAGTAAACCGCCCTTACTTTCTCCTTCAGAAAGTAAAGTTAAAAGAGCTAAACTAATTTTAGCAATCATCATCTTTTCCTTTTCATAAAACTAAATTGTAATAAAAACAGCCGTATTACTTTAAAGCTAAAAGGATACAAATAACTAATGCGAATAATGAAATACCTTCGATAAGAGCAGCGGCAATAATCATAGATGTTCTGATATCTCCGGCAGCTTCAGGCTGTCTTCCGCTTGCATCCATTGCTGAACTGGCAAGTTTACCGATGCCGAACGCACCGCCAATAACTGTTAAAGCTGCACCAAAACCGGCTGCTAAATAAGCAAATTCCATTTATTCCTCCTAAAGGTTAAATAAATTAATAAATTATCTTAATGTTCCTGGTGAACTGCCATTCCTATAAATAAAGATGACAGCATTGTAAAAATATAAGCTTGTAAAAGAGCCACTAATATTTCAAGTAAATAAATAAATAAAGCAAAAGCAATAGAGACCGGAGCTACAAAGGCTGTTTTCAGAATAAAAATTAATCCTAATAAAGCAAGAATAACTATATGCCCGGCAGTCATATTCGCAAAAAGACGAATAGCCAATGCAAATGGTTTTGTAAACAGACCAAGCAATTCCACTACAAACATTATTGGTAAAAGCCAGAAAGGAACTCCATGAGGGATCAATCCTTTGAAATAACCAACCGGTCCGTTTTTAATCATTCCTCCAACCTGAATAACAATAAATGAAAGAATGGCCAATGTTGCTGTTACAGAAATATTACTTGTTGCCGTAGCGCCATAAGGTACTAATCCAATAAAATTACAGGTAAGTATGAAAAAGAATGCCGTTAGCAGGTAAGGAAGAAATTTTTCATATCCTTTGCCAATTGTAGGACGAGCAATTTCATCTCTTACAAAAACAATCAGCAGTTCAACAATATTAGACACACCATGCGGCACATAACTTTTCTTATATCTTTTGGATACTAATAGGAATATTGAAATAAGAATTGCAGCCGCAAGCCACATAAAAATAACGTGCCTTGTTATGGAAATGTCGTAACCTAAAAGGTGAATCTGCGGCAGATAGATTTTTCCAAACGGAGGGAAATCCAGGTAATTACCATCTAAAATGTGATGTAGTATCCAACCGCTATCTGATTTTTCCTGGGATTTGCTTAATGTATCTACAACTGCTTTAATTGAGTCTGCTTGAATATTTCCGGACATATATTGTTATAGCTTTTCGCTTACCTTTTTCCTGAAGTAATTAACTTCAATTATTAGACTAATAAAGTACATAAGAACCAGTGTAAATATAAAGCCATATTTGTCAATGTTCAAGAATTGAATTGAAATAAAAACCAATAAAAGCACAAAAAAAAGACGAATTCCCATTCCGCCAAGTGTATAAATTAAAAATTCTTTATTCGATTTCTTAAATCCCCTGTTAAAAGCCCATATTGAAGCCAGGAAATTTGCAATGTTGATAAGGCCGCTAACCGCCGAAGCTACCAGGAAAGCAGTGTTAAATACATTCAATAAAAACAGAAGGATTATTAAAGAATAAACTACAAGAGTTGCAATAATGAATTGTTTAAATGCTGTATTCACTTTTTTTTCTTTTTGTTTAGCTGAAGAACAGTTTTTATCACGTTATAAATTCCTGCAAAGCCGCCTAAAAATGAAAAGGTTATAGTAAGCAACGGCTCAATTTTAAATTTGGAATCGAGCCATCTGCCTAAGAAAAACATTAATATAATTGATGCTGCTAACTGGAAACCTAAACCAAGATAAGGACCAAGTTCTCTATAAGCTTTGAATCTCTTATCATCATCTAAATCTGTTGACATTTATTGTATTAAAGTTGGTTCGGAACTCATAGAGCATTTACCATCGAATAATGCTCCCGGTTCTACAACAAGAACCTTGGCAATTAAATCACCTTTCAGAACAGATTTGCTTTCAAGGACTATTTTTTCAATTGCGGTTACAGTGCCTATTATTTTTCCGCAGTGAGTAATATTTTCTGCTTTAACATCTCCGCTTATCTCTGCGGTTTCACCAAGAGTAAGATTTCCTCTTACGGAAACATTGCCCTTGATAATACCGTCAATTCTAACATTACCGTCACTGCTTAACTTGCCTTCAATGTTAACCCCTTTGCTGATTATACTGACATCTTCCAAAGAATCTCCGTTCATTTTTTTTTGTACAATTGCCATAAAAAACTCCTTAGTTAATTAACAAGTTTTGCGGATTAATTGCCTGGCCGTCTTTCCATATTTCAAAATGAAGATGAGGGCCGGAGGTATTGTAACCTGTATTTCCACTTAATGCAATTACTTCCCCCTGATAAATATAATCCCGTATTTTTTTTGTAAGCTGAGAACAATGCTTATAAACAGTAGTGTAGTTATGATGATGCTGTATTATAATCATAAAGCCATCATTAGCTGTGTAATCTGCAAAGATGACATATCCGCCGGAAGCGGCTAAGACTGGTGTACCTGTTTTAACAACAAAATCAATTCCGAAGTGTCCCCTTTCGGCATCAAACTTCTTGTTAACAAATCCATCTGTAATCGGCTTTATAAAATATATATTGTTATTTGAATCCGGTTCTGTGGTGAAGAATAAATTTTGCAAGACTGCAAAAAAATTTCCACCATAAGGATTAACATTAGTCTCTTTATCTTTATATACTTTTTTAACAGAATCAATTAAAGTTGAATCGCCAAGTTTTATTGCTAACTTTAATTTCTTATTCAATGAAGAGATATTTTCTATTTCCTTTGTAAGGATATATATTTTTCTATTAAGAACATCAATTTCACTCGGCCTTCCTGCATTAGAGATATTAGCCGGAGAATATGAGTTACCTATACTGAACATCGTGAATAATATATAGTAAATAAATCCGATAAATAAAGTATAAGTGGAAAGGAGAAGAATTAATCTTACCGTTGAAATCTTGTAACTCTTCGTTTGAATTCCATGATAATTCGGAATTATAAGAAACGAATAGTTTTTAATATGTTTTATTTTTGGCAGTTTCATCCTGGCTTTTGCAAAGTTAAACAAGTGATAAAGAAAAATCAATCATAGTTAAGAATTGAATTATGAATAAAATAATGACAAAATTTTATCATACTTAAAACTTCCCTCCCTCAATAGTTTTGGTGTTCCGGTAGTTAAATCAATTAAAGTGGAAGCTGCTCCACCAGATTTTTGATTTGAATAAAATATAGCATTCACCTTTTCTCCAAATTCCTGCTCAATCAGTTTCTCATCATTTAAAGGTGACTGACCTGATTTGTTTACACTTGTGGATACCAATGGATTTTTAACCCGTGCAAGCAGGGAATTGCAGAATTTATGCTTTGGAATTCTGAATGCAGCAGTAGGTTGATTCAACCATTTTGCTGCTCTTGTATTCAATTCCAATACAACAGATATAGGTGCTGGCCAGATATTTTCCAGAAAATGAACCTGGGCTTCTGAATTTACTTTTATCCATTTTGCAAGAGATTCAACACTTTCTGTAAGTAAAATAAATTTACTTGACGCATCTCTGCCTTTAATTTCCAAAAGCTGTTCAACTGCATTTTTGTTAAATGCATCGCATCCAAAACCATAAATTGTATCTGTGGGATATACAAACAATCCGCCATCCTTGAAGATTTTTGAAGCTATATTTAGCGACAAATTAAAATCATCTTCAATCAAATATTTTTCTGTTATTGATTTATTTTCCATTTAGAATCTTCTCAATCCTGTTTTTAATTTCATCTATATCAATTTTATGTGCGCAATCAAATGTTTTAATTGGACAAGTTTTATGTCCATGAATTCCGCAAGGCTTGCAATCAAGATCATCAAAAGAAATACTAAAACTATTTTTGTTATAGGGATAAAAACCAAACGCCGGAATAGTCGAACAATAAATTGTTATCACAGGTATATCTGCCGCCATACCGAAATGAGTCGGAGCGCTGTCATTTGATATTAGCAACTTACAATGTTTAAGCAACTCAACTGTTCCGGGAACAGGAAACATCCCAGCAGAAGAAAAAACTCTTTTTTCAAATTTGCTTTTAATTGATTTACAGAGATCTTCGTCAGCTTTACTACCGATCAACACTACTGAATTACCAATCCGAATAATGTACTTTATTATTTCTTCGTAATACTCAATTGGATATTTTTTTGTTTCCCAGATTGCACCCGGTGCAACCGCCACCAGGTTTTTATTATCCAGAGATTCAACAAATGTTTTCACTTCAGATTTTCTTTCATCGGAAGCATTTATTTCCGGAAGTAAGTGCCAGTTATCTTCATATTTTTTCTCACCTGTCAAAGCCAAATCTCTCTGTACTTCATGTGAACTGAGCTTATATTGAAAAACGTTCTTAAATACAAATGGAAGCGTTGAGTTGGAGAAACCATAAGTTTCTCTTATTCCCGTCCAAAGAACTATAAGACATGTTCTCAAAGAGCGGTGAGGTGAGTATAACCTTGTGTAATTTCTTCTTTTAATTTCTTTAGAAAAACTTATCAGTTTAAAAAACGACTTATGTTCCTTTCGCTTATCAAGAACAATTACTTCATTTACAACCGGGCACGATGCAAATATTTCTTTGGAGATCGGCGTTGATATAACATCAATCGCAGATGACTGATATAATTTTTTTAATTCCTGTAAAAACGGAAGAGTTAAAACTGCATCGCCCACAAACGCAGTTTGAATAACAAGTATTTTTTCCTGTGGATTTAATATTTCCATATTTTATGCATCCAGAACCATTGCTCCGGATTCTTTCTTACAACACTCTCAAGTATGTTCATATAACGTTGATTAATTTCAAGAATTTTCTCTTCATCTGTACCGGTAAGTTTATCAGGTTCAATTATTTCAGAAGTAATGAGGTACCTATAATCCGGCTGACGAACAGCAATACAAACAGCAATTGGAGCACCAGTTTTAATAGCCATCTGTGCAGTTCCGGGATACATTGCTGTCTGTTTTCCGAAATAATTAATTCTTATTCCCTCACGCGGGCCGCGCTGATCACCAACCATTCCCACAACATTTTTATTTAACAATTCCCTGTAAACATTTTTAATTGACACACCAAGTTGTGTCACTTTGTTGCCATGGCTCTCTCTCATCATATTTATCCAGTCGTTTACGTAATTATTACGTTGGGATTTACCAACAACCCTTATTGAGACATTCATCTTCAGCGCAATACTAATGGCTCCAAGTTCCCAGTTTCCAAAATGAGCTGTTAAAAGAATGAGTCCCTTTTTCTTATTATACTTTTCAAGAATCTCATCAAGATCTGGGACTGAAGAAAGTTGTTTGGTTTGTTCATCATTCAAGTATGGAACGCAGGCAATCTCAACAAGAGTTATAATAAAGCTCTTATAACAATTCTTAGCGATTGCAATTATTTCAGCATCCGGTTTAGCGGGAAAGGCAATCTTCAGATTTTCAATTACTGTTTCCTTTCTTACAGGAAAAACATAAAAGAAAATGAAAGTAAAAAATGATGAACTTCTTCGCGCAAAATTCAATCCTAACAGATTAAAGAATTTAATCAGCAGAATGAAAAGAATATATTCAACCCGATTTTTCAAGCCTGAAAAAAAACTTTAGTTTGTTTGAATTCTTGCCATCCAGTTATCATCACGAAGCTCACCTCGTTTTGTTGAATGGAGCAATTCATAATTAGAAAAACCTGTAACGTCACCAAAAATAAAAATAACACCGCCCTCAATCTGGTTATATTGCCAGATTTCATACGGTTTTTTATCAATATCGCTCGGGTATCTGTCAATCTGGTCCGGTTCACCGTAAAGGACGTATATCCTACCTCTGTCTGTTCTATTGCCTGCCCTGTTTATTGTTCCATATCTGTCGTCGCTTAAACGAACCCGTTCCATGAATTCATTAAAAAATTCATTTTCCGGTGTTGATGGTTCTGTATCTCTTCTTTTCCAAAAGTTAAATAAAAATTGCCTTTTGCTTTGTACAGAATCAAGATCATTATACTGGTCAATCTCTTTTGATGAAGCTATGTATTTCCCCTTTTCATACATCTGGTCACATTCTTCTTCACTTAGAATATTAAACTGACTGCTAAGCACATCAGTATTCATTTTGACTACCTGCTGTGTATCCTTTACACCAGGATTATATACAAAGAATTTTTTGGATGAAGTCATTCCGATATTTGAAACGCTGTCTACAAGATATAATGCAAGCGTATATGTGTCAGTAGGATATTTTGAAATGTTCACAGTCCCAACTTCAACACGTGAATTATTGCTTTGCGATATTTTTTTACTCTTGTTTAAATACTTAGTTCCTTTACTATTATAAACGATACTTTTAAGTACAAAATCTTTAGGATTAGTTTCCATCTTCAGGTTATATAATTCCGTGTAATAAAAGAGAATCGGAACTCCAACTCCGTACAGCATTGTAGGGTTAGGAATTACTTCCAATGTGTTCTTATAAAATATTGATGTAGAATCTGCGTTATCCTGCTTTATATTACTGCAAAGCTGAATATCGCTGACAGAAATATTTTCGTTTATGTAAGGAGAAACTTTTATGTATTCAACAATGCTTTTCATTTTTGTAGAGTCAGTTCCGTCTGAACCGGTCACAGTACATTTGTAATTTCCAATTGGAATAGGGATTCCGATTACTCCGATTAAACTTTTTCCTGTGGTTCTGTTTGCAGTATCAGCAACCGGATTATCAATTTTCCAGATCTTATTAATAAAGATTTGCTTAGTAAGAGTGTCCTGAATTTCAATATGAAGAACGGCAACAGATTTAAAACCCTGGTTCCCGTCAGTAACGCCAAGGTCATCCTGTCCGAATGAATAATAAAACTCAATAAAATTAGAGGTAGTATCATAACCAAATCTCGCAAAGTCAAAATCAAATTCAAGAGTTTTTTGTGGAAACGCCAGGTTTGACAGAAATACTAAGAGCAAAAAGAAAAATGTTTTTTTCATATAGATATCGGTAAATTTTTTCGTTAAAAAATTACGTCATTTAAAAATAAAAAGCGATATAATAAAAATGCACAAAATGAAAATAAGCTTATTTATTTTTGTTCAATAATTCTTTCAGATTTTGAATGTCTTTTAATACACTATTTTTAGCCTGCTCATCTATTATATGAGGATAATATTTCTGAAAGTTTATCAAGGCATTTTCATAATCACCTTGAATAAAAAAAGCAATCGCAAGATTTCTATAGGCATCATAAAAATCAGGTTTTAATTCCAAAACTTTGGTAAATGCTTTTACTGCCATTTGATAATTCTTCATTTCAGAATGAGCAAGACCTATATTAAAATAAGCAAGGGTATAGTCAGGTTTCCTGTTTATTGCTCTTTGATATGCAGCCATGGCAGAACGGTAATCTTTTTTTGCTGCAAAAGTATTTCCAATATTAATATAGACTTCATAATCATCCTTTAATGTAAGAGATTTATTAAAGTACTCAATAGCCTTGTCATAATTCTTTGCATCAAATTCAATTGTACCCAAATGGTTAAAAGCATCGTAATTACTAAAAGAGGGTTTAGGTATAATAAAAGTATATACCAGGATAAAAATGGACAATAAAATAAAAGGGTTGCGGAACTCAATTATCTTTTTTCCTTTTATAGCAGAATATAACCTTTCAACAGAATAGGCAGCCAATATTATTAAGACAGATGTAAAAGGTACCCTGTATCTTCCGTTTACAAAAAACAAAATAGAACTGATTATGAAAGAAGCAATAATCAGCAACAGCAGAGTATACTTCTTTTTATCTTTCCAAAAGAAATAGAAACTTATAATTGAGAGATATGATACCAATGAAAACGAAATTAAAGGTAGATTTAGAATTCGTGAATAATTTGCTTCATAATAATCATAATCCATCACACTGGATTGTGCATTTTCATTCGGACCTAAAAGTAAAAATAATTTTACTATATAAAGTTTAACCGCGGATAAAAAATCACTGGCAAGATATCCAAATCCTTTATCATACCAAAACGACGATACTTCAGACGGCTTTAAGTCCTTCCCTTCCATTTGTTCAGCATATTTTTTTCCTGTCATATCTGAATTAAAATCAAATTCATTTGGAGTACTATAGACACCTTGAGAAGCAGGATTATTCCCAATATAAAAATTAATCCCGCCATTCGAAGTCAATAGAACAAAATCATCCGCCACAAAAAGATTATGAAAGGTAAAAGGCAGAATTGGAATTAATGTACCAAATATAAGGTAGCCAGCAAAAATTAAAGCGGTTTTATGTTTATACCTGATTATTCTGGTCGCAAACCAAACTAAAATTAAAACTATTAATGCGATAATATTTGCCCTGATTACAATTGTAATACCCAGGAACAATCCTGTTAAAAACCAG
>CAZIDB010000166.1:0-10704 GCA_964537965.1 uncultured Melioribacter sp.
ATATCAGTCTTTTATGATCCACTGCTTACTAAATTAATCTCTTATGGTAAAACAAGAGCAGAAGCAATTGAAAGAATGAAAAGAGCTTTAGGCGAATATAAAATCGCAGGCGTTCTTACAAACATTGCCGCTCTCCGATGGGTGCTTAAACAAAGCGCTTTTCTTGACGGCAGTTTCGATATTAACTTTGTAGAAAAATACTGGCTGCCGCTTTTACCGAATAAATGGAAAGGTGAAGATGCTCAGGAATATGAAGAAGCTGCATCGGTTCTTAGCGCTTTGTTAAAAAGCTCATCAATGGAAATAAATCCAGATTCAATTAAAACAGAAAAAAACAAATGGAGCAATAATCATGAATGATTTCGTTGTTTCATTGAATGACAAAAAGAAGAAGATAAAAATTCTTTCAGGTTCAACAATTCTGATTGATGGGGTAGAAAAGAATTACGATCTGTCAAAGGTAAGTGATTATTGCTTCCTCTTAAAAATCGGGAATAAAGTTTATGATATTACTACAACAAAATTCAACAGCAGTAAATATGGGTTACTAATTGACGGCCATTATTTCGAAACAACAGTTAAAACAACTCTGCAGGAAAAAGCTTCCGAACTTTCGTTGTTAAAGAAAAAAGACAATCATCATGATTCAATTAAAGCGCCTATGCCCGGACTTGTGGTTAAACTTAAAAAACAGGTTGGTGAAATAGTTGAGCAGGGAGAATCGGTTATAATTCTTGAAGCAATGAAAATGGAAAATGATTTAAAGGCTCCATCATCCGGGCAAATACTGGATATTTTTGTTAAGGAAGGTAATTCCGTTGAAAAGGATTTTGTGCTGTTAACCATTGGCGAAAATGAACGATGATTCAAAATAGAATTTAAATTCTTTGGTTGCATTTATTTTCAAGTATTCATATTATCTATCGCCAAATAATTAAAAATATTTACTATGGAGGTCTTGTGAGGAAAATAATACTTTCAATTATTGTATTTACAGCGTTTGCATGCCAGGTTTATGCAAGCGGTTTTCAAATTAATGAATCCGGTTCGCGTGCAATGGGTATGGGTGGCGCCTTTGTTGGTTTAGCTGATGATCCGTCTGCTTTATATTTCAATCCTGCTGGTGTTACTCAACTTTCCGGTTTACGTTTTAGCATTGGTGCTACTTATATTAAACCGAGCAGTACATTTACCGGTCCTTCCCCATCTTCGACTGAATCAAAATTAAAAGACAGGTTTTTTTATCCCGCTAATTTTTATGCATCCTATGAAGCCGGCAATGATTTTTGGGTGGGACTTGCATTTAATGATCCGTTTGGTTTAGGTACTGAATGGGAAGAGAATTGGGTTGGAAAATACAGAACTACAAAAACAGAGATACGCACATTTAATTTTTCTCCAACAGTTGCTTACAAAATCAATGATCAGCTTTCTGTTGCAGCAGGTTTTACAATTTCTTACGCTGATGTAATTATTGAAAGAAAGATTCCTGTTGTTGTACAAAACAATCCTTTACCGGATGCTCATATATCTCTTGAAGGTGATGCTACTTCATTCGGATTTAACCTTGGAGTATTATATAAACCAGTCCAGGATTTTTCTGTAGGATTAGCATTTCATAGTTCTACAAAATATGATATGAAAGGTGATGCGACAGTAACATTAGGTGCAGGAACACCTGCTGCATATCAGGCAGCTATTTTATCTGCAATGCCTAAAGGAAGCATTTCTGCTCCTTTAACAGTTCCTTATGTTGCAACATTAGGTCTCGCATATCATTTAAATCCAGGTTGGGTTTTAACAGGAGATTTTCAATACAACGGATGGTCTACCTATGATAAATTAGAGGTAACATTTGATGATCTTCCAAAAAGTTCTTCTAACCCAAGTGTTTCTGAGAGAGATTATGAGAACAGCTTTATTGCAAGATTAGGTACTGAATACGTTGTAAACGATCCTTTAGCACTTCGCTTTGGTGTATTATATGATAAAAACCCTGTTAAGGATGAGAGACTTGATCCTACATTACCGGATGCCGATAGAATCGGATTAAATATTGGTATCGGTTATAAATTTACTGAAAACTTAAGCGTTGATTTTGCATATTTCTACTTAATGTTTATGGAAAGAACAATTGATAATTCCCAGGAAGCAATTGTATTACCTAATTACTCTGCAACCGTTCTAAATGGAAAATATAATTCCAATGCTCACTTAATAGGTTTAAACATCAATTACAATTTATAATTTAATTGAAATGAAAAGGGGAAAGTAAATGCTTTCCCTTTTCATTTTAAGGTAGTAAAATATGAGCCCGCTCATTTATAACACAATAGTAGCTTTTATCTCAGTAGTATATGTATTCGCTGTTGTAGCTATAATGGATAAATTTGTGAAGAGTGGTTTTCCGCAGGATGTTTCGAGAAAAATTGTTCATATTGCTGCCGGTTCCTGGATAATATTCTGGCTTTTCTATGATAACTCGCATTGGAGCAAATACTTTAATATTGCCCCTGCCTTCATCTGGAGCATCCTTTTATTACAGAAAGGTTTTTTTGCAAAACCTGATGATGAAGCGGTTAAAACAATGACGAGAAACAATGACAGGAAGGAATTATTAAAGGGACCTTTCTATTTTACTTTAGTTATGAATTTAATGGGCACTTTATTTTATAACACAACTTTAGCCGTAACCGCAATGTCATTTTTGGGATGGGGCGATGGTACAGCGCCTGTTGTTGGGAAAAAATACGGCAGACATAAATTCAAACTGTTTGCTGAAAAAAGCATAGAAGGAAGTCTTGCATTTTTTGTCTTTGGTTTAGGAGCAGGCATCCTGTTCAGTTATTTGCTTTTCGGGTCGATAAGAATCTACCAGCTTCTTATTACCGGAATTGTAACTACTATTGTTGAGGCTTTAAGTCCAAAGGATATTGATAATATTCTAATTCCATTAGCGGTTATAGTTTTATATCTCTTCATCTTTTAGTTCAGTTGATCTGTTTACTTTGAAAAAGGGAAGCATGGTTTAATTGTTTTCTCTCCGGTAATCTGCAAAGAATAATAGTGCTAAATTATTACATTCTCCTTATATTATTTCCGTAAAATCAAATGATTATGTTAAATATGTTAAGGGAGGCAGTATGGCTCTTTCACTGAACAAAATTATGTTAATAGGAAACCTTGGCAATGATGCCGAGACAAGATTTACTACTTCTAACCTATCTATAACATCTTTTTCTCTTGCAACCACAAACAGTTACAAAGGTAAAGATGGTAACTGGGTTAATGAAACAACATGGCATAACGTTATTTCATTTAATCTTTCGGATTATTTCAAGGATGCGTTAAAGAAAGGTAAGAAATTTTATGTAGAAGGCAGGTTAACAAAACGAGATTATACTGATAAAGAAGGCATTAAGAGATATATGACAGAAGTAGTATCTGAAAAAATTATTCCTCTTGAAGGTAAAGAATCTTTTGAGAATGGTGGTTCAAGAGATGTTTCTACGAGCCAGAATGGACCGGAAACAGATCTGCCTGTTGATGAAAATGACGATCTCCCGTTCTAGTTTAAAACAAGTAAGGGATTTTTTCCGCATTGGATAACGAAACATACAGCGAAATATTTTTAATAATTATTTCGCTTTTTATTTCTGCTTTTATTACCGGCGCCGAAGCTTCTTTTCTTTCGGTAAAAAAATCAGAGTGGGATAATACAGATAAAAAGAACAACTTAATTGAACACTATTTAGATTCTCTCTTTAAGAATTTCAAACTGCTTGTATTTACAATTCTTATTTTTAATTCATTTGCAAAAATTATTACTATCGTACTTACTGTTAAATTGGCTTTGGATGTTTCGCATTTTTACTCTCTGTCTATACCTGTTACGCTATTAGTAAGTACAGTTATTCTTGTAATTGTTTTTATAGTATTCTGTGAAATAATACCAAAAACTTTATCAGCCAGGAATCCTGATAAATACGCAAGAGTTGCAAGCGTACCTCTCTTCTGGCTTTCTATTTTTAGTTACCCGTTGTTAAAACTTTTTAATGAAGTTAGCAAATTAACTGCTTCATTATTTAAAATTGGCGAAAGCAAAAATCCTAAAGATGAGTTTAAAGAACTTACAAGGTTTAGTATTGACGAATCAAATATACCGGAAGAAAAAAGCGAACTGATCTCGGATTTGGTTTCTTTCAGAAAAGTTACGGTTCGCGAAGTTATGACTCCAAGAGTAGATATTGTGGCTGTTTCTGTTGATACTAACTTCAAAGAGCTTATGGATATAATTTTAAATTCAATGCACAGCAGGATTCCCTTATATAAAGATGATCTGGATTCTGTAATTGGTATTATTTACACGAAGGATCTGCTTAAATATCAACGGAACAATGAAGAAGATTTAACTTTGGATTTGCAAAAAATCGCAAGGAAAGTTATGTTCGTGCCTGAATCTAAACTTATCAACGATCTGATGAGAGAGTTCCAGGCAAAAAAAATGCACGTTGCTGTTGTTGTTGATGAGTTCGGCGGTACATCAGGATTAGTTTCTCTTGAAGATATCCTGGAACAGATTGTAGGTGATATAAATGATGAATATGATAACGACGAGGAAGAGATTAAAAAGCTTTCTCAAAGGAGTTATATAGTTCTTGGTAAAACTGCAATTACTGATGTGAAGGAGAAACTTAATATTAACCTCAATCCGGGAAATGATGAGTTTGAAACTATAGGCGGGTTCATACTTCATCATGCCGGGTTTATTCCCGATGAAGGCTATAGTTTTATTTACAAGAATTTTAAATTCACTGTTAAAGAAGTTGAAAACAGGCGGGTAAAAAAAATACAATTAGATAACATGCAGGACAAATGAAAAAAGGTTGTTTCATAATAGTCTTAGTATTAATAACGGTAGTAGTTGCTGCTGTTATTTATTTTTTCAAGTACAGGGAAGGTTATATTGTTGAAGTACTTAAACCGGTAATTGTAAGCAGCATTGAAGATGAGATTACAAAAAAAATAAAAGAAGCTGAAAAGAATGCTTACTCGGATTCATTAAAAACAGCTTTTAATGAATTGATAATCAAAGTTAAAAAGGAAAGTGAAATTGACATTGAAAAAGCAGATCATGTTTTTAACAGTATAAGGTTTGCTTTGTCTGATAAGAAAATTGATTCACTTGAATTATCCTCAATTCTAAAACAAATGAAAATGGACCTGAGAAAAGATGAAAGATCAAAGAAAAACTGAAATTAAAATCGGAATTACCGTTATAGTTGCGCTTGTTGCATTAATATGGATTTTTGGCTGGGCTAAGAATTATAAAATATATGCCGGGCAAAAAAAGATAGATATTGAATTTGAAACTGCAAGCGGACTGGAAAAAGGTGACCCGGTTATGGTTAACGGAGTTCGCAAAGGTTTTGTTGATGAAATAGTTAGTCAAGGCAATAACGCAATTATTAAAATTGTTCTTGATCCCGATGTAACTATTAAAGAAGATGCCTTGATAGCTATCTCAATGCTTGATTTAATGGGCGGGAAAAAAGTTGAGATAAAACCCGGTGTGTCAGCAAAGGAGGTAGATTATTCAAAATTACAAAAGGGTGTGTTCTACGCAGATATACCTGCGGTTATGGCAATGCTTGGCTCGGTTCAGAATGATCTTGTTAATATTATCAAAGATATCCAGGTTACATTGGGTTCAATGAATAAATTTCTTACTGATAAGGAATTTACAGAACAAATTAAAACTTCAATTCAGAATTTAACAGAAGTAAGTAAAAAGCTGAACGTAATGATAGACGAGAACCGCAGCAACTTTAAACAGCTAACTAAGAATGCAACCGAACTAACGAGCGAAGCCACACAATTCATCAAAGAGAATAAGGACAATATCCATTCAACTATTGAAGAGACAAAACTTGTAATTCAGAATTCCAATGAACTTGTGACAAAAATTTCTTCTTTACTTGATGAAACTAAAGAGAAGAAAAATAATGTTGGTAAAATTCTTTATGATGAATCATTGATAAACGAATTAAAAACATCCCTGGAAAACGTAAAAGAATTAACAAGGATTTTATTAGATCAATTAAAGAATGAAGGAATTAATGTTGATGCGAACATCGATTTATTCTAAGATTGCTTTCAGCTTTTTTATAATTTTTATTTCATTCAGTTGTTATAAAGCCCAGGTAATTTCACCGGTTACTACAGAAAAGGGAATGGTCGTTTCTGCCAGCAGTCTTGCTTCAGATGCAGGATTGCTTATGTTAAAGCGCGGCGGAAATGCAGTTGATGCAGCAGTAGCTATTGGATTTGCGCTTGCAGTTACTTATCCTCAGGCGGGAAATATTGGCGGTGGTGGTTATATGGTAATTCATCTTGCAAGCGGTAAAGATATTGCAATCGATTTCAGAGAGAAGGCACCATTAAAAGCATTCAGAGATATGTTCCTTGATAAGAATGGAAATTTCAATCCTGAATTGAGCCAGGATGGAATTACAAGTGTGGGTGTGCCGGGCAGTGTTGCAGGTTTAATTTACGTTCTGAATAAATACGGAACAATGAAACTTGAAGAGGTAATTCAACCAGCGATTAGTTTTGCATCAGATGGATTTCCGTTAAGCAGTAACCTCGCTCATCTGTTAAATGATTATTCTGGCGATTTCAGGAAATACAATTCAACTAAAACTGCATACGCAAAAGATGCCGGTAATTTTTCAGAAGGTGAAATATTTAAGCAGCCGGAGCTTGCTAAAACTCTATCTATTATCAGGGAAAAGGGAATAGATGGATTTTATAAAGGTGAAATTGCAGATAAGATTATAAAACAGTCAGATAAGCTTAAAGGTTATTTAACTCATAAGGATCTTGAAGATTACAAAGTGATTGAAAAAGAACCTGTAAAAGGAAGCTATCACGATTATAAAATTATTTCTATGCCGCCTTCATCTTCCGGTGGAATTATTATTATTCAGACTCTTAATGTGCTTGAGAACTTTAAGTTTAATAAAGAAGACTGGAACAGCAGCAGTTACATCCATAAGCTAACGGAAACATTTAAATATGTTTATGCTGACAGATCAAAACATCTTGGCGATGAAGAATTTTATAACGTTCCTAAAGATTGGTTGATTAGCAAGGATTACGCAAAACAAATTTATTCCAGGATAGGTGAAACAGATATTCCTTCAAAAGAAATATTTCCCGGTGAACCCACCGCAAAAGAAAGTGATGAAACAACTCACTACAGTGTTTATGATCAGTTCGGAAATGCTGTTAGTGTAACGACAACGTTAAACTCAAATTTCGGTTCGCGTGTAGTTGTTGATGGTGCTGGTTTTATTCTGAATAATGAAATGGATGACTTCAGTTCCAAACCCGGTACACCAAATCAATTTGGACTTGTAGGCAGTGAAGCAAACTCAATTGAACCCGGTAAAAGAATGCTTAGTTCTATGGCTCCAACAATTGTATTAAAAGATGAAAAGCCTGTTATGGTTGTCGGAACTCCCGGTGGTTCAACTATTCCAACAGTTATTCTCCAGGTAATTATGAATTGTATTGAGTTTGGAATGAATATCGAACAGGCAGTTGCAGCCCCAAGAATTCATCACCAGTGGTTGCCGGACGAATTATATTATGAAGATTACGGATTAAGTGAAGATGTAATAAAGAATCTGAAATTAATAAAACATAAAGTGGGACATAAAAGAATCCTTGGTTTGGTTGAAGCAATATGGATTGACCACGATAAGAAACTGATCTTTGGCAGTTCTGATCCAAGAGGATCTGGAAAAGCGGCAGGTTTCTAATGGTATACGGAATTGGTATTGATATAATCGAAATTGACCGGATTAAAGAAAGTGTGGAAAATTTCGGAGACAAATTTCTTAATAAAGTTTTTACTCAAACCGAGTTAGACTATTCACTGAACAAGCCAAACAAATACCAGCACCTTGCTGCCAGATTTGCGGCAAAAGAAGCAATTGCAAAAGCATTATCGTTTAATGGTGATCAGGGATTCAGATGGAAGGACATTGAGATTTATAATGAACCTAATGGAATGCCTTCGGTTAAACTTTTTAACAACCTGCTGGAAATTCTTGGTGAGGGTAAAGAATTAAAAATAACAATGAGCCACTCTCAGAATTATGTCACCTGCTTCGCAATAATTCACAAAGCTGAATAAGCGATTTGAATTGAATTTGTCTTGAAAATCTTCTATTTGCTGTCTACAAAATAGTATAGCTGTCATTGCGAGGAGTGAAACGACGAAGCAATCTGTTTTTTTAATGCTGAATATGAGATCACTTCGCTTTGCCCGTGATAACAATTTTACTTTTTAGACAATCCCGAATAGATAAAAGATTAATAAATCCCAACTGAAGTCTTGCTTACAACAATTTTTTAGTTTAATATTGCAAAAAATTATTAAACAATATTCCCGGCGGGGGAATTCTGAATTTAATTATCAGTCATATCTTTCTTCATCAGTCGTTAAAACGATTATACAATTTTCTTATTCTTTCTGAAAAGCAATCAAACATTATTACAACTCAGGTTTTAAGTTTACTCTGTTTCATCAAATAAATTGAGAGCTAAGACATGAAATTTCTGATTATTACTAACCTTGTTTTTCTTCTTTGTGCTCACTTACCGGCACAAACCGATGGACGGATAAGAGATTACGGAATTAAAGTAGGATTACTTGAAACAGGAAAATATAATTCCATAACGGATGTTGAAGGTGTAAAGGTTGGGCACTTTACACTTATCAGGAATGATGATATCAGAACCGGTGCTACTGCAATTCTTCCGTATACCGGCAATATTTATATGAACAAAGTACCTGCTGCAATTTATAAAGCAAATGGTTTCGGTAAACTAACCGGTTATACTCAGGTTGAAGATCTTGGTGAAATTGAGACTCCGGTAATTCTGACAAACACATTATCTGTTCCTACTGCTGCCGATGCCTTGATTGACTACACACTTTCATTTGATGAAAATAAAAAAAGTGTCAAATCTGTAAATCCTGTTGTAGGCGAAACAAATGACGGATTTTTAAATGATATCCGTGGAAGATACCTGACAAAGGAAAATATTCTTGAAGGGATAAAAAATGCCTCATCCGGAATAGTTGAGGAAGGTTCTGTTGGTGCAGGTACAGGTACTACCTGTTTCGGTTTTAAAGGTGGAATAGGAACGTCTTCACGAATGTTACCAAAGGAAAAGGGAGGATACACAATCGGTGTACTTGTTCAGACAAATTTCGGCGGCAGTTTAACTATTTCCGGAATACCTGTCGGTGAAGAACTAAAAAATTATAAGGAAACAAATACTGGTGATGGTTCTTGTATGATAGTGGTTGCTACTGATGCTCCTCTTACGGCAAGAAATCTGAAAAGACTTGCAATGAGAGCGATCTTTGGCCTGGCAAGAACAGGTGGGAATGGTTCAAACGGAAGCGGTGATTATGTAATTGCTTTTTCTACTGCAAAGGATTTAAGGATTCCACACAATTCACCTGAGAATAATTTTTTAACGGAACAGGAATTAAGGAATGACAGGATGACTCCGTTGTTTGAAGCTGTTGCCGATGCAACTGAAGAAGCGATTTTAAATTCACTTTTTAAAGCGACAAAGCTTACAGGTAAAGATGGTTTTACTGCAGAAAAATTACCAATAGAAAAAGTTATAAAGATTCTTAAGTCCCACAAGGTACTTAAGTAAATAAAGATTTCTGAAAAAATTAACAACGTCAGTGGATGTCTGAAAAGTAACCTGAAAGTCATTGCGAGGAGTGAAACGATGAAGCAATCTGTTTATTAATGATGGAAATGAGATCACTTCACTTTGTTCGTGATGACGATTTTACTTTTTAGTCAATCCCATCTACGGTTTTTAAGAATAGCAATTTGTTTCAGGAGGAAATATGATCAGTAAAAATTCAATAAAAAATATTTTATTATTTTCTCTTGTATTTGCAACCGGCATTTTGTTAGGATCATATCCAAATAAAAGCAATGCAAAAAATTTAATTGTATCTCATGAACCCAATGTCATTCTGGGAATCTTCGGTGGAATGGGACCGGAAGCTACTGCAAACTTCTATCAACTGATAGTTAAACTAACACCGGCAAAAAAAGATCAGAATCATATTCCCACTTTAATTTATAGTTTTCCGCAGGTTCCGGATCGTACTGCATCAATTATGAGTGGAGATACTTCTATCGTTCCTTACCTTACAGAAGGTTTAATGCGTCTTGAGAAAGCAGGCGCATCTTTTATTGTAATTCCATGCAACACAGCCCACTACTATTATGATAAGATGCAGAAAAGCATTTCTATCCCGATTATAAATATGATAAGTGAAACTGCAAAGGAAGTAGCAGCTAAATATCCGGATGTAAAAAAAGTCGGACTGCTTGCAACAACCGGTACAATTTCTACGGGATTATATGAAAAGGAGTTTAAAGCCCTTGGCATAGAAGTAATTACACCGGCTAAAGATTTAGAAGAGAACTGTGTAATGAAAGCAGTTTATTCAATTAAAGCTGGAGGAAACAAGCAGCAGTGCGAAGACTTGCTATACACTGCAGGCAAGGATCTGGAAAAAAATGGTGCTTCGGTAATTGTGCTTGGTTGTACAGAAATTCCGCTTGCTTTCAATCCGGAAAGAGCCGGTGT
>CAZIDB010000167.1:0-10690 GCA_964537965.1 uncultured Melioribacter sp.
CGATCCTGAAGTAGGAAGAAATTTTGAACAGAATATTCTTTCTTACCAGAACTCCCAGCTAACGTCGGTAGTAGTAAATTTTCTAGATATGATTGCCCACGGAAGATCGGACTCCGAATTGTTAAAAGAAATTGCCCCTGATGAACCTGCATACAGATCGCTTACTAACAGCTGGTTTACACATTCATCTTTACTTGCAACATTCAGGCAGATAGCAAAAATTAAAAATGCCAAGGTAATTATAACAACAGACCACGGCAGCATTAGAACTTTGAGAGGCGCCAAAGTTTTAGGTGATAAGGAAGCATCGACTAACCTGAGATTTAAATTCGGAAGAAACCTTAAAGTTGATGATAAGCATGCAATTTACATTACAAACCCTGCTGAATACAAACTGCCAAAACGCGGGGTAACAATAAATTATATTATTGCCAAGGAAGATTATTACTTTGTCTATCCAACTGATTATCATAAGTATTTAAGCTATTACAAAGATACTTTCCAGCACGGCGGAATTTCAATGGAAGAAATGATTTTACCGGTTATTAAAATGGAGAATAAAGTTTAATGCAGCTTCCGGTAAATATAAAGGTAAACTCACCGGAAGAAACTTTTAAATTAGCATATGAGTTTGCTGCATCACTTAAAGCGGGAGATGTTGTTGCGTTAAACGGAGAACTTGGGGCAGGTAAAACATTCTTTGTTAAAAGTGTGCTTCAGTATTTTGAAATCGGAAATGTTAACAGCCCTACCTTTGCAATTGTTAACCAGTTTGAGGGGAAGGTAAAAGTAAATCATTTTGATTTTTACAGGGTGAACGCAATTAACGAACTTCACGATATCGGTTTTGAAGATTATCTTGATGATGAATCCATTACATTCATTGAGTGGGCAAACCTGGCCAGGGAAATCCTTCCGCATAAAAGAATTGAAGTTGATATAAAAATAATTGATGAGTTTGCACGCGAATTTACTTTTATTGAATTGAATTACAATTAGCTTTATTTCCCGGATTGTAATAAGGTAAAATCTGATTAGCTTGTCCTTGGCATTTATTTTTCTCCGTAATTTTTCTTATTCTCTGTTAGAAATATTTTGAATTATTCCTCAATGGTGAAACAATGAAATCATTTTACTCACTTATTATTTTATTTCTAATGATTATGAAAATATCTGCTCAAAAAGAAAATGACAAACTTGATTCGCTTTTATCCTCTGTTTATAAAATTAACGAGCCGGGTGCAGCAGTTGCTGTTGTAAATGATGGTAAGCTGATATTCGAAAAGGGATATGGAATTGCAGACCTTGATTCTAAAAGTATGATTAGCACCTCTACTAATTTTAATATCTGTTCGATGACCAAGCAGTTTACAGCATACGGAATGCTGTTGCTTCAAAAGCAAAAAAAAATATCCATTGATGATAAACTAAGTAAGTATTTCCCGGATTTTAATCCAAAGATTGCAGAAAACATTTCCATCCGTAATTTACTAACTCATAGTTCGGGAATAGTTGATCATTATTCTTATGTTGATAAGAAACAGTTTACCGAGTTTTGGGATAAGGATGTTTATAATGCGGTCAGGTCAGTCGATTCATCTTACTTTACTGCCGGTTCAAAATATCAATACAGTAATACTGCATTTTGTCTGCTTGCATTGGTTATTGAAAAAGTCTCCGGTAAAACATTTCCTGATTTTGTTAAAGAAAATATTTACAACCCGTTAAAGATGAATATGAGTGATGTGATTAAACCTGATTTTAATATTTCAAACCGCGCTTATGGATACGAATTTGATAATGACACATTTAAGATTGCAGATGCAAAACAAAGCCTCTTCTTTTCTACCCAGGGTGACGGCGGAATTTATACTTCAATAAATGATTACCTTAAATGGATAACTGCAATTCAAACAGGTAAAGGAATTGATGCTGATTTAATTAAAGCGGCACAATCAAAACAATTTACCATTGATGCAGCGAAAGATATTTCTTACGGTTATGGCTGGTTTGTTGCCGGCACGGGCAAAAATAAAGTTGTATATCATACCGGTTCTAACGGCGGATTCAGAACTATTGTCTTTATGCACCCTTCTAAAAAATACTCAGTTGTAATTTTATCTAACCGGACGGGAATTGATTTGGAAGACTTAGTCAGGAAGATAAATAAAATATACGGAATTGATGATGCAGCATTTGTAAAGCTTGATTCATTAATATCCTGAAGCAGCTATAATTCATTATGAAAATCATCTGCTAAAAGATAAGTTTACTTCACTTAAAAGAATTTATAAGATGACATACAAAGAAAAATCCAAAAACCTTGCAGAACATTTCAATCTTGTTGATGAAATAATAGAAATACCCGGAGGTGAAGTTGAAATAAGGAATATTAAATTCAGTTCGGATAGCTGGAAACTGCTTCCCGGTGCAAATGAATATTATTGTGAAAAACACAATTTAAAATTTATTGAATCAAATAATTCCCGGGATGAAATAACCTTTCAACAATATCCCGAATTTCTGAAACACGACGATATTCACATTCAGGAGAACAATGAATTTGTCTACACAATTTTCAGAAAGGTAAATGATAAGAAAGCAGGCAGTGTAATTTTTTTATTTCATGGATTAAACGAAAAACACTGGAATAAATATCTTCCCTGGGCAGAAAAGCTTGTTGAAGAAACAGGGAAGACCGTAATTCTTTTTCCAATCGCTTATCACATGAACCGCTCACCCCAGGAGTGGAGCAATTCAAGATTGATGAACAATGTAACAAATCTCAGGCGGAAGCATTCACCGTCAATCGCTAATTCAACTTTTGCAAATGCTGCAATAAGCGCAAGAATTCAGATGATACCTCAAAGATTTTTCTGGTCAGGTCTGCAAACTTTTTATGATGTAGTAAAACTTGTTCAGCAGATAAAAGCAAATGAGAATAGCATGGTTGAGGCAAATGCATCGATTGATTTCTTTTCATATTCAATCGGCTCTTTCCTTGGTGAGATTTTAATGATGACTAATCCAAAAGATTTATTTAATGATTCACGGTTATTTATGTTTTGCGGCGGGCCAACGCTTGACCGGATGTCTCCAAATTCAAAATTTATTCTTGACAGCGATGCGACTATTGCGATTTATTCTTTTTATACCGAGCGGCTTGAGAGCGAATTGAAGATGGATAAACGAATAGCTCATTATTTTAATGGAGAGCATAAGAGCGGTAGTTATTTCAGATCGATGTTAAGTTATAAAAAACTGAAGGGGCTAAGGGAGAAAAGATTTAACGAACTAAGCAATAGAATTTATGCTGCTGCATTAAAAAATGATGAAGTGATTCCTCCGAATGAAGTTGTTAATACGTTAAAAGGTGATTACCGCGATATTCCTGTTCAGGTTGATATACTTGATTTCCCGTATAACTATTCGCATATAAATCTTTTCCCGGATGACCAGGATGAAGTTCTTGTAGATAAAGCTTTCAACAAAATCTTTGGAACCGCAACTGAATTTCTTAAATAATTTTTTAAGAGAACAAAAATGCGTTTTATTAGCAGGTTAGCATTTTATTTATTGGCAATTGTGTTTTTCATGGCAAATTCTTTTGCTCAGCAAAATGCTGTTGATAAGCTTCCTGTAAATTATGAAGAGCTAACTTCACCGGATTTTATTAAAGCAGTTGAGAAATCTAATGGTACGTGTATTATTCCTTTTGGAATATTGGAAAAACATGGTCCTCATCTTCCGCTTGGGACAGACCTGCTTGACGCAAGGGAAATATCAATACGTGCGGCACAAAATGAATACGCATTAGTCTTTCCACAATATTATTTCGGGCAGATATTTGAAGCTAAACACCAGCCGGGAACAATAGCTTACAGTTCAGATATAATCTGGAAGCTGCTGCAGGAAACCTGCGATGAGCTTTCAAGAAACGGTATAAAGAAAATTATTTTAGTGAACGGACACGGCGGCAATAATAATTTTATAAAATATTTTTGCCAGGCGCAGCTTGAAAAAAGAAAAGACTATGCTGTAATAATGTATTTGCCAGCGGAAAATGGGGAAGAGCGGGAAGAAGTTAAAAAGCTTAGGAAAACTGTTGGTGATAACCATGCCGGAGAAACTGAAACTTCTTGTGTTTTATCCTTCAGACCAGACTTAATTAAGCTTGATAAAGCAAACACACAAAGCGGTGAAGATAAAAAACAATTAGATGGATTGAAGGATGCTTTTACTGGAATCTGGTGGTATGCTAAATTTCCCAATCATTATGCGGGAGACGGAAGCCCGGCAAACAAAACTTTAGGAGACCTGATTCTTAATTCTGATGTTGATCAGCTTACTAAATTTATTAAGTCAATAAAGATGGAAAACAGGTTGATTGAGTTACAAAATAAATTCTTTGATGAATCTGATAAGCCATTAAAAACCAGGGTGAAATAGTAAACAAGTTTTGTTTTGCACAGACATTTTTTTTACTGAGGTGCAGTTTGCAGGCATAGAATTGGGATGTAATTCTCTCTCATTATCCCTATCTTTACACAGTTTATTTTCATAATAATCCAGTTGATAGATGAATGTATTAGGAATTGAAAGCTCCTGCGATGAAACTTCCGTAGCTGTAATTTCAGAGGGAAAGCTGAAAGCAAATCTGATTTCATCCCAGGATTTTCATACAAAGTATGGCGGTGTTGTTCCGGAATTATCAAGTCGTGCACATCTTCAGATAATTGTTCCATTGGTAAAAGATGCGCTTTTAAAAGCTGAATTGAATTTAGATAATATAGATTTGATTTGTGCAACTGCAGGCCCGGGTTTAATCGGAGCTTTGCTTGTTGGATTAACCTTTGGCAAGTCGTTAGCTTTTTCACTTAATAAACCTTTCGTTCCGGTCAATCATATAGAAGGGCATATCTTTTCAGGTTTTTTAATGGAAGATAAACCGGAGTTTCCGATTCTTGTTCTTGTTGTTTCCGGTGGTCATACTTTATTGCTTCTTGTTAAAAGTGATGAGGAAATTATTAAACTTGGAACAACTGTAGATGATGCAGCAGGTGAAGCGTTTGATAAAGTATCAAAGTTGTTTGGACTTGGTTATCCGGGCGGACCTAAAATTCAGAATATGGCTAAAGATGGTAATCCTGATAAAATTAATTTTCCTATTTCAAATTTAAAAAACCCTTACGATTTTTCTTTCAGCGGATTGAAAACAGCAGTCTTAAGGTATGTTCAAAAAAATTATGGTGAAGACACTTCCATTCCGCAAAATGATTTGCCTGATCTGACTGCTTCTTTTCAGGCGACAGTTGTGAAGACATTAATCAGAAATGCTGAAAAAGCTTTAAAGGAATTCGATGTAAAATCTCTTTCTTTGGTTGGTGGTGTTGCCGCAAATAAAGCATTGCGAAATGCATTCGAAAATCTGGCGCTTAAATATCATAAGAAAATTGTAATTCCTGATTTTGTGTTTTGTGGTGATAATGCTGCTATGATTGCATACAGAGGGATGAAACTTTATCAACTTGGCAGAAGGTATTCTCTAAACTCAAATGCTTATCCGGGTTTAAGCAATGATTCATTTATTTCAAATTCAATAATAAAATAATTTATAGATTGGTATAATCAATATTCGGGACAAACGATGGTTGATAAAGAAATAGATAACCTTTCTAAAGCAGAAAAGGAAGCATTGCTTTCAAAGCTTAGGAAACGTGTGGATTTATTTGACAGGTTACTTGTCTATCTACTCAATAAAAGGACAAAAACAACAGTGCAGATTGGCAGAGTAAAAATATCTCTCAATCAACCAACTTATAATCCTGAACGTGAACGCGATGTTATGCAAAAAATCTATTCGCATAACAAAGGTCCGTTAACTGAAGAATCTCTCGAGAGAATTTACGAAAGGATTCTTGATGAATCCCGCGCAACACAGAAATCCGAATCACCGAAATTGTTTAACGATGACAAAGACAAAAAGTAAAATATCACTTATAAAATTATTGACGCCAAAGCAATGGTTAATTGTGCTTGTTGTGTTTGCTGCAGTACTTGGTTTATTCACTTATACTTTCTTATGGCCGAACCGGATTGAAGGAAAACCATTCGTAAAAATTGTTATAAAAAAAGGGCAGACGTTAAACCAGGTTATCGATACTTTATACTCAAAAGGAATAATTCCGAGCAAGAGAAACATGAAAATAGCCGCCTATTTACTTGGTGCGGAAAAAAATATTGTCGCAGGAAGATATGAAATTCCTAATAGCATTAGTTATGTTAATCTTGTACTATTGTTTAAGGAAGGGAAATGTGAACAGCCGGTTTACGTTCACCTGTATGAAGGAATAACTTTACGGGCATTAGGAAAAGTACTGAATGATAAATTATTAATTGATTCATCCGATGTGGTAAGGTTGGCAACTGACCAGATATTTATCGATTCGCTTGCATCTGAACAACAGAATAATCTTTCGCTTACTCTGAATTCATTGGAAGGTTACCTGCTCCCGGGTGATTATTATTTTTATAAGGATACTTCACCAAATGAAGTCCTGAGAAAGTTGAATGCAAAATTTGTTAGTTTCTTTTCTGAAAATTTAAAAGGCAGTTCAGTTTTTCCAAAATATAATTTTAACCAGGTAATTACGATGGCTTCAATAATTCAGGGAGAATCAAAAAAATCTGAAGAGCATAAAACTATTGCCGGTGTTTATTATAACAGGTTAAGACTTGGAATGAAACTTCAGGCAGATCCGACGATTCAATATGCACTAAATGGAAAGTGGAGAAGATTGCTGTACAGCGATTTGAAAATTGAAAGTCCCTATAATACATATAAACATTTCGGACTGCCGCCGGGACCAATTAATAATCCCGGGCAAAGCGCTATACTTGCTGCTCTCAATCCTGAAGAGCATAATTATATTTTCTTCGTTGCTGACGGAACAGGCGGACATACATTTTCTGAAAATTACGGTAAGCATCTTTTAGCTATAAAAGATTACAAATCAAAAATTGAAACTTCAGTTACCAAGACAAATTAAGTAATGAAAAATCACCGGGTAAATATTAAAATTATTCTTCAGTTACTTTTAGTAAGTTTAATTTCACTAATCCTAACCGGTTGTGCTAATCAATTGCCTCCCGGTGGCGGACCGCAGGATAAAACTCCACCCGAAATAACATTTGTTTATCCTTCAAACGGAACAGTAAATTTTAATGATGATCATTTTGAAATAGAATTCTCCGAGTATGTTACCAAGAGTTCCGTCCAGGAAGCAGTTTTTATTTCACCTGCAATTGAAGGCACACTTGAATACGACTGGAGTGGAACTTCTGTAAAAATTTTGCTGCCGGGTAAGTTGAAGGATAACGTAACTTACATTGTAACAATCGGGACGAACGTTGAGGATATAAATAACAGGAATAAAATCTCGCAGCCATATTCATTCGCTTTTTCAACCGGGCCTAAAATTGATCGAGGTATTGTGCAGGGAAAATTATATGCAGATAAACCGCAGGGGATAATGTTGTTTGCTTATCCGGTTGCGGATACAGTTATTAATCCTACCATTCATAAACCAAAATATATTTCCCAGGCTGGTGTTAACGGAGAATTTAAATTGCTTGGTTTAGCGTTTGATACTTACAGGATATTTGCCGTAAAGGATGAATTTAATGACCTTGTTTATAATATCGGAGATGATTCATACGGTTGCCCTTATGCGGATATATCCGTTGATGAAGCCGATTCTGTTTTTCATGGATTGAATTTCTTTATGTCTAAGGAAGATACGGCAAAGCCAAGACTGCTTAGCGCTACAATGACAGACCGTTTTCATATCCTAATTGAATTCAGCGAACCATTTGACAGCACAATAGTAAGTGCAAAGAATTTTCTTGTAATTGATTCTACGGAAAATAAAATTTATAACCCGGTGTTTGCTTTTACAGGCAAAGCAAAAGAGAATTCCATGGTGCTTTCAATTAAAGATAGTTTGAAGAAGGATAACAATAATTTCCTGCAGGTTTCAGGATTGAAAGATAAAAACGGAAACGCCACACTAAAAGATTTTTCACAGATTGTTGTGAGTGAGAAAGCTGATACATCAGCTCCGAATACAATGCAAACCAAAGTTGTTAATGTAGAATCCCCTAAAGGATTTCAGCAGGAATTTATTTTTAGCTTTGATGACGGGTTCGATTCTGTAAAAGCAAAAGCAGGAATTACAGCAGGTGAGAGAAGAGGTAAGGATATTAAATGCACGGTAAGTTTTATAGATGATGCTTCATTCAAGGTTAAGATATTGGATGAACTGAATCAAAAGGAAAATTATATAATCAAAATAAATCTGAATAATATTATTGACGCAGCAGGAAACAAGAGAGATTCTGTTTATACTTATGGTTTTAAACCGGTTTCTCAGACTGATATTACGGGCGCCTCGGGTTCAGTTCAATTAACTGCCGGGTTAGAAAAAGAAAAAGTAATTGTTGTGTTGAACGGTGCAGATGGTTCCCGGAAGAATTATCAAAAGAAGATAGATAGTAAAAAAGAATTTAAATTTGATAAGGTTGCACCCGGTAAATATCTTCTTTGGAGTTATGTGGATAAGGATAGCAGTAGTACTTTTAACTACGGCAAACCATTTCCTTTTTTGAATTCAGAGAAGTTTATCTATTATCCTGATACACTACGTTTACGCGCAAGATGGCCGGTTGAAGATATTAAACTGGAGTACAAATAAACTATTTCAAAATCATAAGCTTCTTCGTTTGAGAAAAGTAATCCGATTGAATTTTGTAATAATAAATGCCCGACGCAAGTTCTCCTGCATTAAAGTTTAGCCTGTTAATTCCCGTTAAACCACTGCCTGTAAAGAGATTCAAAATTTCATTCCCAAGAACATCATAAAGTTTTATTGTTACATTTTCAGATTTTGGTGCTTGCCAGGATATAATCGTTAAGGCGTTAAAAGGATTAGGATAGTTCTGGAAAAGGACAAAATCTTTAGGAATTATTTTATCAGTTTGAATATCAGAAGGTGAAGCAAATATTGTTTCATATACGAAATCGCTCATTTCGGCAACTAAAGTATCATACCGCGCTTTTAATAAATTAAAATCATCATCATATAAACCATGCTCCAATCCTTCCCATAATCTTAACTTATTTTTTATTCCAAGTCTTTCAACAGTTTTATGAATTGGTACACTTCCAAAACAAGGAACAGTTCCCATTGCATTTCCTTCATAGCATGGAACAATACTGTCATCAGTCCCGTGTTCGCTCATTATAGGGATATCACCAGGTTGAATCCAGTTTGTATCACCAATTGCACCCCAGCAGTTTAGAACAAGATTAAACTTTGTGGAATAACCGGGATTACCGGAGCTGCCTTCAATTCCACCTAATTGAGTTGTATCCACAAACGAGGGAATCTCATTAGAATTCATATAGGCAGAGTGAAGAGCTGTAAATGCACCGGCTGAGGTTCCTCCAACTATAATTAAATTATCATCAATTTTATATTGAGATTTGTTCGCCCTGAAAAATCGTATTGCCGCTTTCAAATCCTGGACAGCTCTAATAACAGCTTTATAATATTCGCTTGTTCCAATTGGAAGAAGTCCTAAACGGTAATTGATGGAAGAAGTTACGTAACCTTTCTTTGCAAAGTAGATGCAAAATTTAACAACATCAGTATCATCTTTAGAACCAAATAAGAAACTGCCGCCATGAACCCAAATCATTAATGGTCTTTCTGAAAGCGTATCATTTTCCGGTTCATAAACATTAAGCAATAAGGATTTTGTTATTCCAAGGTAATTTTTATTTTCACCAAATTTTACATCCTTTGTGATTTTAACTGAGTTGAATAGTGAATCTTTAAAACGAATCTGGGAAGTACAAATTGATTGAACAAAGCAGGTTATTAAAAAAGCTGCAGTAAATAATTTAATTTTACCCAAAGCTATACTCCGAAAAAAATAATTTAGTAGGTACTAACCTATTTCATTTTTCCAAGTTTTTTCGAAATAGGTTTAATAGTCGGATGATTTGAGAACTCACCTGCAACCGGTTTTTTCCAGGTAGTTAACAAATGGCCCAACATATTTTGATTTTTATTTTTCAGTGAATACTCCAGCAAAGCATTCGCTGCGTCAACATCTTTCCAGCTTGAAGGTAAAATTCTGAATCCTTTTTTAAGAAATATTGGGATTGACGGATACTGATCCAACTTTGCATAGTGCCAGTCGCAGATTATAATATCTTTTGGGATGCTGTCAATTGCAAGGTGAGTTCTGCTGTTGGAAGCTTCCCATCTGCTATATCCTGTTGAAGCAGTATCAATCAGGCGGTCACCCCACATCATCATTTCTAATCCACGTTTCTTGACAAGATGATTGTAGTAATCATTAACAGCCTTAGCAAATAAAGAGGCCGGATCTTTTCCATTACAGCGCGGGCAGAATTCCGATCCTATTAAAAATACTTCGTCCATACCAACATGAAATACTTTTGCTTCAAACGCGTCAATCAATTCATCCATCAAATCAAAAATGATAGGATTTATTTCCGGGTGAAGCGGACACCAGCTTCTGCAATAAATGTTTTCATTGTTCGGATATTGTCCGGGTGTCTCATCAAATTCAGGATAAACAGTAAGCAGTGTAAATGTTT
>CAZIDB010000168.1:0-7670 GCA_964537965.1 uncultured Melioribacter sp.
ACAGGCAAAGGATGCTCATAAATCTCATCTGCACCACGATAAGGAATTTCACCATTTCTGATTTGATTATCAAAATCAGTTGTTATACCGGCAATTGGAATTCCGCCATAATTAACCTGCTCATTACTTGCATCATTGGTAAGATGCAAATCAGACGTTGAAATAAAATACGGAACGATATTTTTAGAATGGACCTCACCGCCTGTCCATGCTGCCCATGCTACTAATGTTGAATAGTTAATATCAACTCCGCTGGCATCAACACTTCTGCCAATATAATTAGCATCCTGTTCACTTACGTAATAAATATTGTAATCAATACTTGAAAAAGGAGAAACGGTTCTGTTAGGAGCGCCGGAAGGTTTATTAACCCAAATTGCATATCCCCGTGTTGTGCAATTAGTATTATTACCTTCACCAAGACTAACCTGGAAAATATTGTTCCTCATATCCACACCACTTTTGGTGTAATTGAAAACAATTCCATGTGCGAAATAATCTTTGCTGTTTGCTCCTCCTTTTACCAACCCGTTCACTGCATCCCTGCACAAATAGATTGAGTTGAAATAAATATAAAGCCCGCTTGTAATTGAGCCGTTATCATCTACAATTATTCCGGCTGGCTGACCCGTAATACTATTATATCCCGGGTAACTTGAGCCATGACCTGCAATATGAGAAATCATATTATTCTTTAGAGTAACGTTCGGATTAGATAATCCATTGTAGGGAAACCTTAGAAAAATTCCGCATGGAGCATAACTAACTGTTCCGGTATAAACAAGGTCGTGAATGTTGTTAGCCGAAATAATAAAATTATCACTTGACTCTACCCAGATACCATAGGTACTGGCATCCTCTTGAATAATGTTGAAAACCTCATTGCCTGATATCTCAAGATTTGTCTGGAAACAAACTTCAATCCCGGAATATTTGACATAATCTGTTGATACATCGGAACCAATTTTATTATTCCTGATTTTGTTACCGGTGTTATTATTATATTGAATTCCTTGCAGCCATATTCCCGTTCTGCATTTTTTTATAATATTGTTTTCGATTGTAAGGTTGTCATTGTAATAACCATAAATATAAATCGGATAAAGGTTCGCACTGCTGCAGGCACCGGCAAGAATATTACAATTCTTAATTGTAATGTTTGTTGTATATCCTTCAATAGAAAAAGTTTTACCACCTGTTATTGTTGTTAGATTTTGAAACGTAAGATATTTTCCCTCCCCATTATAATTGCCATCTATTGTAGTATTTTTAACTCTGTTTGCCGAAGAACTTCCATAAAATTTTATCAGCGGATAACCGTCATATGCACCTTGATTGGTTCCTGAGATTGTTTTGTTTACCGCTTCACTTGGAGAAATTGTAACAGAATAGTTTGATACTTTTGAAAAGTATACAGCACCATTTTCATTTAATAAATCAGAAGTAACTCTAACATCAAGATTCCCGCTTAACCCGGAAGTATTTATCGCTTTAAACAATCCCGATGCTTCATTTCTTGTTAAAGATGTATAGGTTTGCCCATTGCCAACATAAACAGTACCGCTAAGCTGGGCATGTAATTCATTATAAGAAATGATCAATAATACAAGCAAAGATAAAAGCATTACTAATTTTTTCATGTTACCCCTACCTTAATTTTGGTATTTTCAGATGAAGGATTTTTATACTGTAAAATTTAGAAGAGTTTGCATTAATTAAAATCCCATATTGATGTTACACTCTATTCTCTAAAACCAATTGGATCCACCAGGCTACCTTATTGATACACAATCATTGATTTACTCTGCCACAACCAGGTTTATTTCTTTTTCCAGGACTCTTTTATAATTTGAATACGGAATTAAATTGAAACATAATACGGGTTTGATGACTGAGGTATAAATGATAATTGATAATATCCTTGGATTAAAAATAAAACCAAAAGAAAAACAGGTAATGCTTGTAGAAGCGGTAGTTTCCGAAAAAATTTCCGCAAAAGAATTTATAAAATATTTTGAGTCTGCTGATGATGTTATTAAAGGTACATGCGCAGATGCTATGAAACATATTTCTGCAAAGAATCCGGCAATACTAGCTCCTTATTTAGATGTACTTATTAATTACATTAATTATAAAGCTCCAAGAGTTAAATGGGGAATACCGGAAGCAATCGGTAATATGTCAAAGGATTATCCTGATAAAGCAGCCAGGGCAATTCCAAATTTTTATAGAATACTACCGCTGAAAAGAATAATACTACAGTAATAAAATGGTGTGCTGCTTTTGCTTTAGCGGAATTTGTAAAATATAATTCTGAATCCAGGAAACAACTACCGCCTATTTTTAAAAGATTAATAGCTGAAGAGAAGAACACCGGAGTTAAATATGTTTAAATTAAAGCAACAATAAAAACAGAAAAACAATGAAGTAACTTTATTTTATGAAAAACATTAGACCTCAATGATTGTCTTAAATACCACAACAGCTTCTCCGCCAATCTTGATTTGTATCGGCTCATTGTTTTCTATCTTAACAAATACTTCTATTATTCCCGCCCTGTTAATCACTTCTCCCTGTAGACCCCTAAAGTAGAATTCACTCCCGTTTGTTTTAACAAGTTTATGCTTTACAAGATATGCTCCTAAAGGTCCGTTTGCATTTCCTGTTACAGGATCTTCATTTATACCTATTGCAGGAGCAAACATTCTGCCACAGGTTAATATATCGCTGTTGCCAGTATCAAATGTAAAAACAAAGTAGCCGTTACATTTTATTATTTGGCTTAGATCAGCCAGTGCGGAATAATTTGGTTTTAATGCATTTAATTTGGCAATGCTTTTAATTCCTATCATCACTTTTGAATGACCTGTTGATACAATTTGTATTGGACAGTTCTTATCCATTTCAATTTTTGAAATTCCCAATCCGCTTAATAATCTATCTCTCAGCTTTCCCTCAATCATATTCCCAAATTCAATTTTTCCCTGCGTCATGAACAACTTATAATCATTTTCAATCTTTTTTATTTCCAATGGTAATACGCCAATTTTTGTTTTCATTCTGAATAATGTATCACCGAGGTTTTTCTCAACTGCCATAGCATAAAGTGAAGCAATTGTGGCATGCCCGCATGTAGGCACTTCTGTACCGGGAGTAAAATATCTAATGATACCATCACAATCATCACCATCAGGTGAAAATAGAAATGCCGTTTCAGAATTATTTAGTTCGCGGGCTATTGCCTGCATCTGCTCTTCGTTTAATCCATCCGCATTTAAGACAACCCCGGCAGGATTTCCTTTAAATTTTTCTTTTGTAAAAGCATCAATCTGGTAAACTGTGTAAGATTTCATTTAAAACTCAAATATTATTTACAATAATACACAAAAGTAGCACAGCTTTTGTCAATTACTTCCAAACTTATTATCATTGATTTAAGCAGAACAACAATGATAATATTCTATTCACAAAACATATATCCAGCGCTTCTGATACTTTTGATGTGAACAGGATTAGTAGGATCCTGCTCAAAATATTTTCGAAGATGTGAAATAAAGATATCAACCGTGCGTGTCTCAATATCAGGATTAACATGCCAAACATTTTCCAGTAATTCTTTTCTGCTTACAACTTTATCCTTATTATCAATTAAATATCTTAGAACCATTGCTTCATTCTTTGTTAAATTGAATTTACCTTTTTCGTTTCTGCAGGATAATGTTTGAAAATTTATTTCAGTTCCACCTAAAGAATAAACAGGTTTATCATTAATAACTGTTTTATACCACGATTTTCTTTTTAACATTCCTTTTACACGTAAAATAAGTTCTTCAAGATGAAAAGGTTTTGTTAAATAATCATCTGCACCTATTTCCAAACCTTTAAGCTTATCCTGAAAATTTGTTTTAGCAGTAAGAATTAAAATCGGAACCTGCGCATCTTTTTCCCTAATCTTTTCAGCAATTTCAAACCCATTAAAATATGGCAGCATTATATCTAGAATAATAAGATCGAATTGATCCTCTTCAAATAATTGTAAAGCTTCCCTTCCATCCCTTGCAATTTTAACTTCGTATTCCTCATGCAGTAAATTAAATTCCAACCCAATTGCCAATGATTCTTCGTCTTCAACAATCAGAATTTTATTTTTTTCTGTTTCTTTATTTTCCATTATTTAATTCCCTTGTTCCTCATGTTCCCTGGTCGTCTTAAGCAATCTGTTTATATATCTAATCTTCGAAGTCTGATAAATTGGTAGTTCAATACGGAAAGTCGTTCCTTTATTCTTCCCTTCACTTTGAGCCGAGATAGTACCACCATGATTTTTTATTATTTCCTTTACCCAAAATAAACCAAGTCCCGTACCTTTAACATTCGGAATATCTTTGTCATATATTCTATAAAATTTGGTAAACACTTTCTTCAATGCATCTTCAGGAATACCGATTCCATTATCAGAAAACTCAACAATAAACCTGTTTGATGAGCATTTCATATTAATATTTATCCTTGTCGGTTCAACAGAATATTTAATTGAGTTATCAACAAGATTATCAAAAACTATTTTAAGCGCATCAAGATCAATTGCACAGAAACAATCAGTTGCATTCTCAATATTCAGGATGCTTTTGTTTAAACGGAATTGCTCAACCGAACTTTTAATTATTTTTTCTATTTCCCTGCCTGCTTCCATAACATGGTAATCGGACCTGCTTTTCTTTTGTTCAAGTGCAGATATTTCAAGAATCGAGTTAATAAGAAACTTAAGCCGGTTGGTATCCTTTATCATCAGTTCATAAAACTCTATTTGTTTTTGCTGAGGCACATTACGTGAAATTAGTGTTTCAAGATAAAGTTGAATTGATGATAATGGTGATTTTAATTCGTGTGTTACGTTAGCAATAAAATTATCGTACATATTGTGCAGCTTAAGCTGAATACTTAAATGTCTGAATGTTAAAGACATTCCAAATGATATTCCGACTAAAAGTATAAGACCACCTACAAAAGGCAATGCGTTGGTTCCATCGGTTGTAATCTGCGGAGAAAGCTGATCACCCACATTTTTGAAGATAATGTAATTTGAAACGTACCAGTATATCCATATACCAAGAAGCATAAGCCAGGCAACCTGAGCCAGGATGAATATTGATATATGATATAAAAGCTTGCGTGGTTTTTTCATTTTATTTGTCTGGTAATTTCAAATCCGAAATTAAGATCAATAACACACAAGTCAATTTGTGTCAATTAAAACTAAAAACAAAACACGGTTGATTAAATTTACAATTCTTTTACAAAACTAAAACGAAAATAATAGCATATTGAAACAGAAATATTTCGAGACTATTTCGTTGATTAATGTTCATTATTAGAAAGGAGAAGAGAGAAGATGAAAATTTTATTAGTATATCCCGAAACACCCTCAACATTTTGGGGTTTCCGCGATGCCTTAAAGTTTGTTTCAAAGAAAGCTTCTGAACCTCCTCTTGGATTAATTACGGTTGCAGCTATGCTCCCAAAGGACTGGAATCTTAAATTGATTGACATGAATATAACCAGTCTGAAGGATGAAGACATTTTATGGGCTGACTATGTTTTCCTTAGTGCAATGGTTGTCCAGATAAATTCATTTAAAGATGTAGTTAGAAGATGCAACGTACTTAACAGGAAAGTTGTTGCAGGCGGACCTTTGGCGACAACACAATACGAAGATATTCTTGGCGTCGATCATTTTGTTTTAAATGAAGCGGAGATAACTTTACCCCAGTTTTTGAATGACCTTGACAATGGCAATCCAAAACCGGTTTACACATCGGACCAATTTCCTGAAATGAATCTTTCGCCTGTTCCAATGTGGCAATTGCTTGATATGAATAAGTACGCAACGATGGATATGCAGTTCTCCCGCGGCTGTCCGTATGACTGCGAGTTCTGCAGTATCACACTATTAAACGGGCATAAACCAAGAGTAAAAAGCACCGAGCAATTCCTAAATGAATTAGAATTTCTGTTTAATCTCGGCTGGAGAGGAGATATTTCAATTGTTGATGATAATTTTATCGGGAATAAAAGAAATTTAAAAACTGATTTTTTGCCTTCGTTAATTAAATGGTCCAAAGGAAAAAAATATCCATTTAAATTTGTAACAGAAGTATCAATTAATCTTGCGGATGATCCGGAACTTTGCCGGATGATGGTGGAAGCAGGCTTTTATACTCTGTTTGTAGGCATTGAAACACCTAATGAGGAAAGCCTTGTTGAATGCGGTAAAAACCAGAATTTAAAAAGGAGCCTGAGCGATTCAATTACAAAATTACAAAATAGCGGCTTTATTGTCTCCGGTGGATTTATTGTAGGATTTGATAATGATCCTTCAACTATTTTTGATAACCAGATTAATTTTATACAGCAGAATGGAATTGTTTCTGCAATGGTAGGAATATTAAACGCCCCTACTGGTACTAAGCTGTTTAAAAGATTACTAACCGAGAAAAGACTTATAAATAATTCCTCCGGTAATAATATGGATTGCACAATAAACTTTATACCGGTTATGCCTTACAAGGAATTAGTTTACGGATATACGAAGATTTTAAAAACAATTTATTCCCAGAAAGAATTTTACCAGAGAATGAATGTATTCTTAGATAACTACCGGCTGCCGCAATGGTTAACAAACAAAATAAAGACAAGAGAAGTTATTGCTTTTATAAAATTGATTTGGAAACTGGGTATACTTGAAAAAGGCAGAAAGTACTTCTGGAAATTACTTGGAATAAGCTTATTCAGGCACCCTAGAAAATTTTCAATGGCAATGACGCTTGCCGTCTATGGTTTTCATTTCAGAAAAGTTGTGGCGGCAATATAATTGTCGAAAGCAATTGTTCAATTAATCTATTGAACAATTTACCTGCGTTAGATTTATTGGTAATAAATGCAAACCTTATGAGGTTGTTTAAATATTCTTTCCCACACTAACTTTATTGACATATAATAATCAGTTTATTAAGTTGTCAACAAATTTCTTCTCTGTTCCTGCTTTTGCTAAATAATTTTGATTTGGAAATTCAACATCAATAATTAAATAAAATATAAGCTTATGAAAAAGATTATTTTTCTAATAGTTATAACTTTTTATTGCAGTTCTTTAATTGCACAGGAAAGTAAACTTCCAAATTTTGTAACTGATAGTCTGGATAACTATATAACCACTGCTATGGCCAAATGGCAAATACCCGGTTTATCCCTTGCAATTGTAAAGGATGGTAAGGTTGTCCTGGCAAAAGGATATGGAGTTAAAAAACTTGGAAGCAAAGATCCTGTTGATGAGAATACTCTTTTCATGATCGGCTCAAATACAAAAGCGTTTACTGCAACTGCTATTACAATTCTTCAGGAAGAAGGAAAATTAAACCTTAATGATAAAGTACAGAAATGGCTTCCTGAATTTAAACTGAAAGATCAGTTTGCAAGCAATGATATAATTGTTGCAGACTTGTTATCCCACAGAATTGGATTCGGAACATTCCAGGGAGACTTTACTTACTGGACTTCAAACTTAACAAGAGCTGAAGTAATTGGAAAAATGGCTTTGGTTAATCCGCTTTATAAGTTCCGGACAAAATATGGTTACTGCAATGCAGCCTTTTTGGTTGCCGGTGAAATAA
>CAZIDB010000168.1:7770-9407 GCA_964537965.1 uncultured Melioribacter sp.
TTCCGGACAAAATATGGTTACTGCAATGCAGCCTTTTTGGTTGCCGGTGAAATAATTCCGCAAGCTATAGGTGTAAGTTGGGAAGAAACAATAAAAGAAAAAATCCTTAAGCCGCTTAAAATGGAAAATACTTTGATGCTCTCAGCAGAGCTTGAGAAAGCGCCTAACAAGGCTCTGCCCTATACATTGGTAGATAATAAACTCTATGAATTAACAATACCACTTATTGACAACCTTGCACCTTGCGGCAGTATGAGCTCCAGTGCAAGTGAAATGACGCACTGGTTAATTGCACAACTTGATACCGGTAAGTTTGATGGAAATCGCATAATACCAAAAAATGCTTTACTTGCAATAAGAAATCCATATTCAATAGTCCGGGTAAATCCGAGGGATAAACAACAGAATCATTTTTCATTGTACGGACTTGGACTTGATATTTCCGATTACAACGGGAAAATGGTTTACGGACATACCGGTGGTGTTGATGGCTTTTTATCTTCCGTTATGTTTATTCCGGAAATTAAACTGGGTGTTGTGGTTTTAACAAACAATGATCAGAATAGTTTATTCGGTAATCTTCGTGATCAGATCCGTGATGCATTTTTAGATTTACCGTACAAAAATCTAAGCGATATTTCATTTGAGCGTTTTACAAAAGATGTAAATGAAGAAAAAGCAAAAATTGATTCACTAAAAAAAATAATCAGTGAAAATAATAAACCTGCCTTGCCATCTGAAGATTACACTGGCAAATATACCAGCGAACTTTACGGTGATGTTGAAGTAAGATTAGAAGATAATAAGCTCAATATATATTTCTCGCACCATCCTGGTTTAATTGGCAAACTTGAGCACATTGACAAAGATAATTATCTCTGTACTTACTCAAATCCTTCAATGGGAATAAAGGAGATTCCTTTTAAAATTGATGATGGAGAAGTTATTGGTTTTACACTTCGTGTGGCAGATTTTGTTGAGTACACACCATATGAGTTTGTAAAAGAATAGACAATACTATTACCGTCTGCTTTAGCTGACGGTTGGAATAAATTTGTTTGATTGGCAATTTTCGTTTTAAGAGAAATATTTTTGCAAAATATTTATTTCTTCGATCCTGCTATAAATATTTGGAGAACTCTTTCTCATCAACTTTTGCAAGCTCAAGAATTCCCTTTAATGTTCCGGATTTAATTTCTTTATGATTTGGGACCACTGTACCAATGGAACCTGTCGGCAGGTCCTTCTTTAGAATTATATGGCTCCCCTTTTGACGAATAACCTGAAATCCAAAATTCTTACAAAGGATTTTAATACATTCGTCACACGAAATTACTTTAAGCACTTAAAGCAACCTCAAAAGTTGTTAAGAATGGTTTTATAAATTCTTGCCTTGGAAACTCCTCAAGGTACAGTTCTGTAGCTTCTTTCAGATTTTCAAGTGCTTCTTCAATACTACTTCCCTGGCTAACCGTTCCAACTTCCGGACATTTAGCCACAAACATATCATCTTCTTTAAATATAATTGCTGTGAAAGTTTTCATCTCTGTCTCAGGTTGTTTTCTGTTTTTTGTTTATAAAATAATTATTTGCCATTTAGATTGCAATTAGCGTTATAGTAATTTCATTATTAATAA
>CAZIDB010000168.1:9507-10616 GCA_964537965.1 uncultured Melioribacter sp.
CACACAAAACCTTGTTGACATATACAAAGAGGTTTGGTAAGTTACAGTCAAAGTTAAATCCCTCTAATTCAGATAATAATCGTTTCCTTTATATAGATTCTTTTCAAGCAAGCAATCAAAAAAACATTAATAAATTATACCTCACAATGAGGTGACTAAACTATTATTCATTTATAGAGGGAGTATATCATGAAAACTTTTAGTTCACTCTTATCCAGATTATTATTTGTACTACTATTTATTTTGTTCACAGATCTATCCGCAGAAGATCCTAAGAGACCCACCTTTTCAGCCGATTACATAAGCAGTAACATGGTTGAACTTACAATTGAATCTGAAAATAATATTACATTCGATTCCATTTTAGTAAAATCCTTACCTGACAATACTGAAAATACTGAACCAATTAAAAAAATTCCAAGCCTTAATATTCCGCAAGGTAAAGTTACTTATTTATTCCGTTTGAATAATCAATATGATGTGATAAGTAATATTGGAAGACTCTTTCTTGAGTATAGTTTTAAAGAAAACGCTGATTCAGATAAGCAGTGTAATAAAGGTGATACAACAATTGTGTTAAGAGAACTCCATTCTATCTTCACTGATGCTGGCATTCTTTTGGGCTATGGAAAGGATGGAATAATAAAAGGTGCCCCAACTGCCTCAATCTCTATCTATTCAAAGCAAACTAGATGGGCAACTTTGTTTTCAGAAATAAATCTGGACGCACAAATACCCATAGATAGTATTACTGGTAAAGACCCGTATCAGATTTTTTCTAAAGGAGGATCAGTATTAGATGTCCAAATAGGTTTTAGTTTTTACCCATGGTACGAAGAATGTGATTATGAAATTATAACCCCATTTTTCGGTTATGGGCTCCGTACTTTTAAAAATAATGATATTGAATATAAACAGAGAATGATTGCAGGCTTAACAATTGATTTTTTCCCTTTGACAGGTAATATGGATAATGGATATTTAGATATTGGTTATGCTTATGACAAATTTTGGGATATGCCTGATTCATCAAAAGATGAATATGATCCAAACAGAATATTTTTAAAAGGTCACGTTGATTTTTATCTTTATTCACCAGATAGATTAGC
>CAZIDB010000169.1:0-10524 GCA_964537965.1 uncultured Melioribacter sp.
TTTTAAATCAATAAGTTACAAACGCACTCTTTTTGCCCGTCAAAAGTCAGGACGCTGCAATCTATACTTTCCGTCAGATGAAGCTTCCGATAATTCGCGTATATCATACAAATCCGGGATGGGGACCTGAGCCGGGTACGGAAGCATTTGAATATCCTAAATCAGTAGCAGTAACTGATGAAGATCCTAAAGTTATTAAAAACTATCCAAATGGTTTTATTAAAACAGATTTGGATAAAATTTTAAAAGAGAAAGGTTGTAATACTTTATTCCTTTGCGGGCTAAGCGCAACCGGTTGTGTACTTGCAACTTACCATGGCGCTTTGGAAAGAGAATACAAACCGTTTATGATTAAAGAAGCTATTATTAGTAACAATGCTCAATATACAAATGTTATTAAAGATATATGTTCATCAGTTGATTTTGAAACAATGACTATAATGCTTCAATTAGCGCTTAAGAAATAAGGCCTTTAGAATCTAATTCAATTATTTAAATGCCCCGATTTTCAAATTGGGGCTTTTTTAATTAAAGATATTTACTATGCTGGTGCCGCAAACCGCTTATGATTATTTTTTTAGATCACGAAAGCCGATTAATTTTTTTTGATCTTCATCCCATAGATGCAAATACATACTCTTTAAACTTGAACGCAGATTTAATGTAACAACTTCCTGAAAGACAGGGTTATTATTATAACATTTCTCAAGCTTGTAATTTGGAATTACCGGACTGAGATGATGAATATGGTGAAATCCAATATTGCCTGTAAACCATTGTATAACTTTAGGAAGCTTATAATATGAACTTCCCTGCATAGCTGCTAAAGAAAAATCCCAGTTGTTTTTATCTGCCCAGTAAGTATTTTCAAATTGGTGCTGAACATAAAACAGCCAGTTGCCTGCAGAAGCAGCAAAGAAAACTATTGGCAATTGCACCATCAAATATGCTTCTAATCCGACAAACCAAATCAATGTACCCACAATTAGAATAATTACAAGATCTGTCCAGTAAACATTTGACTGAACTTTCTTAAACACTTTATTTCTTGAAGTAGGAAACCTGTACCATAGAACAAAAATTATTGCCGGGATAAAGAAAAACAAAAATAAAGGATGACGATACATTCGATATTTCAACTTGCCCCATTTAGTTCTTTGCAGATATTCATTAACGGTTAAAGTATAAACGTCTCCAATTCCACGGTTTTCCAGGTTACCGGCATTTGCATGATGAATGCCATGCCCTTTCCTCCAGTAAAAATAGGGCGTCCAGGTGATAAAACTGCAGAGTATGCCAGTCCAGTTATTAGCTTTCTTTGAATTAAAGAATGACCCGTGGCCGCAATCGTGCTGGATAATAAATATTCGTACCTGGAACCCTGCAGCAGTGATTGCCAGAAGAAGAGTTAACCAGTAACTTACATCCAATGAAAGATACATAGCATACCAGATTGCAATAAACGGTAATATTGAATTACTCAACTGCCAGATACTTTTCCAAGTATGAGATGATTGATATTTTATGACAAGATTTTTCCACTCGTTGGAAGTAATCTTAGATATTGTTTCCATCAATTTCCTTTCAAAACTGAACTGCTGAAAATTGTAATTAACAGTATTCAGGATTTTCTTAATAGCTTTACAACACCACAAAGTGAATGAATAGTTCAATGCTGAAAACGACAGCATTTTTACAAAATGCTAATTCATGTTGTTTTAGTATAAAGATAGCGAGTTTAAGGAATTTGAATTGTAAAAGTAATGTAAAATTATTTTGAAGAATAAATGAGTGAGAAGTATTTAAAGATAGAGGCTGACTAAAAATTAGCGCAAAGGTCATTGTGAGGAGTAAAACGACGAAGCAATCTTTCGATTACTAAAAATGAGATCACTTCGCTTTGCTCGTGATGACAATTTTACTTTTTAGTCAGCCCCATAATATTCTATTTTACTTTTTCTGATAATTGCTTCAGATAGTTCTGTAACTTCTCAAGTTCTTTTGAAGATTCGTTGAATTTCTTTTCTCCCAAATATTTCAAGTAGTTATCAAAGGCTTCGTTTGCATTTCTAATAAGCTGGCTATTAGTTATTACCGGTTCTTCTTTTGCACTCTGAATTTTCTGTTCTGTTACGGGCAATGGTTGTTCTGTTTTATTAAACAAACCCTGTAATGCTTTTTCAAATGTTTCACCATAACTTAAATTATCGCCGTGCATAACAACAACAAGTCTCAATTCAGGATACGCAGCAGTTACCGCCTGCAGGTAAATTGGCTCTACATAGAACATAGTTTTATCAACCGGAATAGCAAGAGTGTTTCCCCTTATTACATCTGAGCCGCGTTGATCCCATAAAGTTAACTGGCCTGATAGAAATCGATCCTGGTCAATTTTTGTCTCAACCTGTTGCGGACCAAGCACGCTTTTTTCTTTGGTGAATTTATAAGCAAGAAATTTACCGTAATTCTCACCATCGCACATACCAGTAATCCATCCTATTGATACCTGTCTGTTCTTTGGAGTAAAGGGGAGAACGAGGGTAAACTGAGGTTTATTATGCTCAGGCAGTTGCCACATTATATAATACGGATCAACCGGTTTAACATCTTTGTAATACTTTTCCGTAGCTCTTATCCACAAATCTTCCTGGTTATAAAATACCCGCGGATCGTTCATATGATATTTTGAGTAAACAGATCCTTGTACAAGTAATAAATCTTTAGGATATCTTATATGAGCATAAACTGATTTAGGCATTTCGTCTTTTTTCTTTAGCAGCTTTGGATAAATTTTATTCCAGACTTTAATAATCGGATCCTTATCATCGAAGATATAAAAATTAACTTCACCGCTGAATGCATCAATGACTGCTTTAACAGAGTTGCGGATATAATTTTCACTGTCAAGGATTCCGGCAATTTTGTTTTCTAATACTCTTGCTGTTTCACCTTCTTTAAATTCTATCCTTTCATCCGATGAAAACGGTTCGCTATAAGGGAAATAATGAGAAGTCGTGTAAGCATCAATTATCCAGTACAATTTTCCATCTGCAAGAATAACATAAGGATCCTGATCGAATTTAAGGAAAGGCGCCAGCAGTTGTACTCTTTCTTCTATTTGCCTGTGGAATAAAATTCTGCTGTTCTCAGTTGTATAAGATGAAAACAGGAATGAACTTCCGTCAAACTTCCATCCGAATAAAAATTTACGCCAGAAATTACTTATCTCAACACCGCTTTTTGCTTTATAGTTATAATAAACATTATCCTCACCACTTGGATAATCAAATTCATCTTCTTTAGAATTAACAACGACATGAGTGTTTGTAACTTCACCATAATAAATTCTTGGCTGCTCAACTTTTAAATTTGGGAACTCACTTACCGGAGGGATATTTTTTATTAAAAGATGCGGTAATCCCTCAGGAGTAAATTCACTTACTGAAGCTAAGGTAATTCCAAATCCATGTGTGTACTTAAACATCCGGTTAACAAAAGTCTGGCTTTGTTGCGGAAGGTTATTAACTTCAAGTTCCCTTGCTGATATCATTGTTTGTCTGTATTTATTATCATAAGTATAGCGGTCAACATCTACATCAGTAAATTCATAATAAAGTCTTATTTCCTGAAATTGTTTATACACTGCCTGAAGTGCATGCCAGTCCCATAACCTGATATTATCAAAAATAGCCGGATTGCTATCCACAGTTGTCTGCGAAAAATCTCCTGTTACAGGATATTCTCTTTCCTCAATATTGTTAAGTCCGAATCCGTATCTCGTTAAATGAATATTGTTTGAGATGTAAGGGACTTCGAAAGTAATTTCATTTGGTTGTACACGAAGCCATTGAAATAAACCCGGAATTGCGACAAGGGCAACGAACCATGTTAAAAAAAGTACTGCTAATGTTGATAATATAAATGCAATCCTTAATTGTCTGAATCTTTTAAAAATATTCTGGAATCTTTTCTGAACTGCTTTTCTTAAAACCGGAATTAAAAATACTGACGCAAATATCAGGCTAATTAAAATAATAACACTATAAGCCGGCAGCAGAATGTTAACATCTGTCCAACCCGGACCAGCAACCACACCTGTTTTGGAATACATAAGTGTATAGCGGTCAAGGTATTTTCCTAATGTAAGTATCAGAAGTAATATGCCAATATTAATATAGAGCTGATTAAATTGTTGATCTGCATTTTCAACCGGATATTCAAATCGGGGTGTTTCACCGCTTAAACTTACAAACACTGAAATGATAATCGCGATGAGTGAAATAAATGATAAATTGAACAGAAGTGAATACAGACTTTGAAGAAAAGGAAGTTTGAACAGATAGAAACCAGCATCATTATTAAAAATTGGTTCGGTTACTCCTGCCGGTACCGCGTAAAAGAATTTTAAAATTGTATCCCAGTTTGAATATCCCCAAGATCCTCCAATAAATATGGCTATGATTAAAACCATATTCCTGATAACTTTTTTATACCTTGTAATTTTCATTGTCAAAAGGAATACTATCAACCCGCTTATTATTGCTCCCGCAATTGAATATTCTGCCTGGTTGAAAATTGACACCCAGAATCTGTCATCATAGCCTAAAGATTGAAACCAAAGCAGTTCACCATAAAAATCCATATACCAGAAAAAGAAAACAGTAAATAATCCCAGGAACGCTCCAAGAGTTACAAATGATTTTTTACTTTTTCTTAAACCGATGTAAAGAAGTAACACTGTGGCAGCAATTAAGATAAATAGAATGGCGTTGTACATAATAATCTCTAACTTTTAAGGCAAAATAAGTAATTCTTAAATAATAACTGCTATAAGATTTTGTGGTTAAAAGAAGATGGATGAGCACATCATCTTTACTTAAATAAATGGGTTAAACTGTTATTGAAATCAGTTGTGAATTATCTTTTTGAAGATATCTATCCCGACATCAATTATAGAATCATCAGGAAGAAATTTTGGATTGTGCAATCCTTGCCTTTCTCCTTTTGCTGTACCAAGCCAGAACATAAATGAAGGATAAAGTTTAGTGAAGAAACCGAAATCCTCGCCGGTCATTTTAGGACCACAATCAATAAAATTATAATCTTTTGAAAGCAGGGAAGAGTATTGCTTAAATAAATTCTCATTTACAACACCTTCGCTGTAGAGCGGACCTTTATGCAAATTGAAATTAATTCCTTTAATTGATTTCAGTTCATCCAGTATGTGTTTTAATTCATTATAAAACTTTACGGAGCTTTCCATATTCATTGTCCGGATTGTACATTCGGCTCTTGTTAAGGAAGGAATAATATTTCTTGCTGTACCTGAAGAAATTTTTCCATAACCGAAAATTATTCTTTCAGTCTTTCCTTTGATAAGTGAATCGACTTTATCAAGGAATAATCTGAAAGCATCAAATGAATGAACGCCATTTTCCGGGAAGGCGACATGAGCGCTCTTACCATAAATCTCGATGTCGACTTCAAATGCAGAAGCAAATAAAATTCCGCTTGTTGATGCGATTGTGCCGAAATCACATTCATCAGTTACATGAAGAGCGAAAGCTTTCTCAATTTTGAATTTATTAAGAATACCTGAAGCAATTACTTTCTCTGCACCGCCGCCACCTTCTTCTGCAGGCTGGAATAAAAAAAGTATGTTCCGATCAACTTTATTCTCAACTACATATTTCATGAATCCGTAAAGTATAGATGAGTGAACATCGTGGCCGCAGGCATGCATACAATTATTCTTAGATGAGAATTCAAATCCTGTTTCTTCTATAATTGGTAAAGCATCAATGTCTGCACGGAAAAGTAAATACCCATTATTATTAACAGTGTATTCAACAAGCAAACCTGTTTCAAGCGGATGATGGATTTTTATTACAGGCAACTTTGATATGGTATCCGTGAGCAATTTTGTAGTTTCAAATTCCTGGAACATAAGTTCGGGAATCTGATGAAGTTTATGTCGTAATTCAATTGGTGTCATACGCAACCTTCAAGGTTTGGATGTTGTCTCCAGGTCGTAACCCTTGAAGGTACTGCAACGTGACAGGAATAAAGAAGTTGTTGTAAAAGTAATTTTGCAATCATTACAATCTTAAAATATTCTTCTAACAAAATAATTAATTAGTGCGAAAAATGAAAAACACGATAAGGACCTTCAAGGTTATTCATTTAATCTTGCGAGAGAACCTTAAAGGTTTTATAGTTTAAATTCGCGTACAATCGCTTTTACTGCTTCAGGCTTATATTGATTTTCAATTAAACAGGAAATTGCAATTTCAGATGTAGTAACAAGTTTGATAGGAATCTTTTTCATCGCTTTAAAAAAACTTGCTGCAACACCAATACCGCTGCGCATCCCAATTCCGACAATGGATAACTTAACAAAACCGGTGTGGTAAACAATCTCCCATTTACCTAAACCTTTAAATACTTTTTTCAACGCAGCTTCAAGATGCTTTTTCTTTTCTTCAACAATTGTAAAAGACACTTCGAGATTATTGCCGGTATTGATTATGGAAATCATATCAACATTCAAACCTTCCAACGCAACCTTTTCGAATAATTTCTTTATCAGGTTATAATCCACAGGAATATTTTTAATGAACACCTGTGCCTGGTTTTCCATTATGCTGCAGCCTGTTACCGAAGGCTGCTCAATCATTTTACTTTCTGCCATAACATAACTTCCTTCTTCATCTGAAAATGTTGAACCGCAATAGATTGTTATACCAAATTTTTTTGCAATTTCTACCGAACGGCTGTGAAGCACTTTAGCGCCAAGACTTGCCATCTCAAGCATTTCATCGTAAGAAAAATATTTAATTTTTTTTGCGTCGGGATGAAGTCGTGGATCAATCGTATATATTCCCGCAACATCGCTGTAAATTTCACAGTTGAAACCGAGCGCTGCAGCAAGTGCAACGGCAGAAGTATCAGAGCCTCCTCTTCCAAGTGTAGTTAGATCGCCTTCATCAGTTACTCCCTGGAATCCGGTTACAACAAGAACATCATTCGATTTTAGCAGAGTTAAAATTCTTTTCTTATTGAAGCTCTTTATTTTAGCTTCGTTGAAGTTCTCTGTAGTTTTTATTCCTGCCTGGAATGCGTTCAATGATTTACTTCTATATCCAAAAGACTGAATTGCCATTGATAGTAGTGAAACAGAAATCTGTTCACCTGTAGTTAATAACATATCAAGTTCGCGTGGATTCGGATTTGGAGTTATCTCCTTTGCAAGCTTTATCAATCCATCTGTAGTTTTTCCCATTGCCGAAACTACAATAATAAGTTTGTATCCTTTCTTAATTTTCTTTTCGATTTGCTTAGCGACATTAAGAATCTTTTCTGCCGAGGCGACTGAACTGCCGCCATACTTTTGCACTACTGCTTTCATTATAATTTTCTTAATTCATCAATTAGAATTGTTTTTGCCTTTGTCTTATCATCCACTTTTTTAATAACTTTGGCAGGTGCACCTACAACTACAACACCGGGCTCAACATCATTAACTACAATTGCACCGGCTGCAATTACAACTCCGTCGCCAACTTTTATTCCTTCAAGAACAACAGAGTTTGCTCCCATTAAGACATTATTGCCAATAATAACCGGATCAGCATTTGGCGGTTCAATAACTCCGGCAACAACAGCACCTGCACCAATATGGCAATCGTTTCCGATAATTGCTCTTCCGCCAATTACAACATTCATATCAATCATTGTACGTTCACCAATCTTTGCCCCGATGTTTAGTACGGCACCCATCATTATAACACAGTTATCGCCAATCTCAACAAGATCACGGATAAATGCACCTGGTTCTATCCTTGATTTGTATTTTGTATAATCAGCAAGGGGAATGGCAGAATTCCGTCTGTCGTTTTCAATTTTATAATGACTAATATAATTTTTCTTTTAATCATATAATTTCTGAAATTCATCATACTCGCAGAAAAGAATTCCGAATTTATCCTCTCCAAAAAATTCCAATGAGCCGAAATCAATTTCAGATAATTGTCCTTTCAGAAAAACTCTTACCGGAGTTTTCTTTTTAGAGCTTGCGATATAATTTATTATTTCATACGAATCCATTGAATCATCTCACAAAAAATTATTTTGAAAATAAAACATCATGGAAAGTATAGAATCCACTTTCTTTGTTTAGAACAAATTCTACGGCTTTAAGAACTCCTTCTGTAAAAGTTCTTCTTGAAGTTGCCTGATGAGTAATTCTAAGAGTTTCACCAAGACCACCAAAATAAACCGAATGCTCACCGACAACATTACCTAGTCTAAGAGAAGAAATGTTAACATCTTTATCCAGAACATTTCTTATCATTAAAGCTGTACCTGAAGGTTTATCTTTTTTAAAACGATGATGTGTTTCTTCAATCTCAATATCCCAATCACTTAAATGTTTATTAAGCAACTCTGTGCATTTTAACATCATCTGGATTCCGATAGAAAAATTATAGCTTTGTACAACAGCTACTTTCTTACCAAGTTCTTTAAGAACATTTAGTCCTTCATTTGTTAATCCAGTAGTCCCAATAATTAAAGGGCAATTAAATTTTAAAGAATAGCCAATTGATTTTTCCAGCGCTTCAGGAAGCGAAAAGTCAATTAAAACCTGCGGAGTATTATCAAATTCCTCGCCGCTCAGATCATATCTGAAAACGCAATCATAATTATGCTCTGCAAGTAAAGCAGAAATCTCTTTTCCCATTTTACCGGCAGCGCCAATTAATCCAAAATTAATTTTAGTCATGTTCATCTCAGGCTGTCTATGTGATATTTAATAATAGCCATTGTATTTGCAGATGCGGCTGGCATTGGCAATCGTAATGTGTTTTTACAGTATCCCAAATAACTTACAGCAAATTTAACAGGAGTTGGATTTGTTTCTATGAATAAGTCATTCATAAAATTAAGAAGCTTATTATGGATGCTCCTTGCACTATCATAATTGCCATCAAGAGCAGCTTTGGTTAACTGATGCATCTGTTTTGGAAATACATTTGAAGTTGTAGAAATAACACCGCTACCACCTAAAGCAATAATTGGTAATGCCTGGTCATCATTCCCTGAGTAAACAAGAAAATCATCAGGTTTATTTGCACAAAGCCTTGCAATTTGGTTTATATCTCCGCTTGCTTCTTTAATGCCAATAACATTTTTACAATCCTGTTGAATTTTCAAAACAGTGTCAGGTAGTAAATTCATTCCTGTTCTTGAAGCAACGTTATAGAGTATAATCGGAAGAGTTGTTCTTTCAGATACATACTTATAATGATCTATAATGCTTGATTGCGTTCCTTTGTTATAATAAGGATTGACAATAAGAAAACCGTTAGCATTATATTTTTCTGCTATCTTGTTAAACTCTACAACATCTTTAGTGTTGTTTGTACCCGTTCCAACAATAACCGGTACTTTTCCATTTACTTTCTGAACGACACTGTCAATGATTTTCTCACGTTCATCCAAATCAATAGTGGGAGCTTCACCTGTAGTGCCAAGGACAACAATAGAATCAATTTCATTTGTTAGTTGAAATTCAACAAACTTATCCAGCGAAGTATAATCGATATCTAAGTTGTCATCAAATGGTGTTATGATGGCAGTTGCTGTGCCCTTAAACATAGTTTTCTCAATTTGTTAAATACAAGTACCACTATGCAAAAAAAAATGAATTTGTTCAAGTGATGTAATAAAAATGATGCATCAAATTTCGATATGATGAAAACATATTTTTAATTGGATGAAACAAGTAATTCTTTTTTTAGAAATTCCCCGGTGAGACTTTTTCCAACCTTTACAATATCTTCCGGAGTTCCTTCAGCAATAATTTCTCCGCCGTAGTCGCCACCGCCGGGTCCAAGGTCAATAATCCAGTCGGCTACTTTAATTACATCCATGTTATGTTCAATAATAACGATAGTATTTCCTTTATCGACAAGTTTATTCAAAACATTTAACAAAATCTTTACATCATGAAAATGAAGACCAGTAGTTGGTTCATCAAGAACATAAAGAGTTTTTCCGGTTCCAACTTTGCTTAATTCTGTAGCAAGTTTAACGCGTTGTGCTTCTCCACCTGATAACGTAGTTGCCTGCTGGCCCAATTTTATATAACTAAGCCCGACATCATAGATTGCCTGTAATTTTCTTTTTAAACGGGGTAAATCTTCAAAAAAGTTCAGTGCTTCTTCAACAGTCATGTCAAGCACATCAGAGATTGATTTAGTCTTGTAAAGGACTTCAAGAGTTTCCCTGTTATATCTTTTACCGTGGCAAACATCGCACTCAACATAAACATCAGGTAGAAAATTCATTTCGATTTTTTTCAAACCGTCACCCTGGCATTCTTCACATCGTCCGCCTGCAACGTTAAAGCTAAATCTTCCGGTTTTATAACCCCGGATTCTCGCTTCAGGTAATTGTGCAAACAGATCGCGGATGAAAGTAAACAAACCTGTATATGTTGCAGGATTTGAACGTGGAGTTCTT
>CAZIDB010000170.1:0-10479 GCA_964537965.1 uncultured Melioribacter sp.
ATTAATATTATCATATTTTTTATTTTTTTGCAATACCCCTCTAATCAATTTACAACTAATTTTTAAAATATTATTTTGCACATTAATCTTGTAAAAATATTCAAAATATGATTATGCAGAGGACTGCTAATGTATCTTTGGAAGATTCATTAGGTTTTCGATTAGATAATGCTTTACGTTTATGGCGACAAGAAAACCTGATTGATTTTACTAAGATAAGTGATGAAAACTCTCCTGATGCAAATTATATTTTGGATGATGGAGATATGATTGTTGTTCCTAAAAGAAATAACCTGGTATATGTTTTTGGTCAGGTAGCTGATGCCGGTTATCAAGAGATTCAAGAAGGCAAAGATGCTTTTTATTATATAAATAAGGCAGGGGGAACAACAACTATTGCTAAAGACTTAGAAGAGACAGTATTAATAAAGGGGAAATCCCGAAACTGGTTATATGTGAATGATAAAAAGGCTAAGATTGAATCAGGAGATTTTATTTGGGTACCGAAAAGGCAAGAAAAAGATTTTAAATATTATATGGAACTGATTGCACCTGTTGCAAGCATAATCGGTACTATAGCAACCATTGCCATACTTATAGTTCAATTAAATCAATAAAAAAACAATAATCATTTGAATTAGATTAATGGAATTACAAAAAAAACAAAACCCTTCATTCACAGATTATATTTATATTCTCTATAAATGGCGCAAATTTTTATTAATTAGTATTTCATCTATTACAATTATTGCAACCATATATGCTTTTTTATTACCAAAAGAATATAAAGCAACATCAGTGGTTATGATTGCCCCGGATAATTCTATGGGCTTGAGTGGTTTAACTGGATTGCTTTCAGGAAAATCTTCAAGTATGAATTTAGGTTCAAAATTATTAGGGGTTTCGAATACTTCTGAAGACGTGTTATTAGGTATTCTAAATTCCAGAACAGCGCTTTTAAATACGATTGAAAAGTTTGATCTGTTTAAATATTATGAAATTGATGATAGAAATATGGATAAAGTATTGAAAGCTTTTTCAAATGATTTATCCTTTGGCCCAAATGAATATGGTATGATAGAAATAAGTGTAATAAATAAAGATCCGAAGAGAAGTGCTGATATTGCAAATTATTTTGTGGAAATTTTGGATAGCCTTAACATTGAAATTAATATAGAACAAGCAAAAAATAATAGATCTTTTATTGAAAAGAGATACTTGAAGAATTTATCTGATCTGAAAGCTGGAGAAGATTCTCTTTATAAAATTCAAAAGAAATATGGTGTATTTGCAATTCCAGAACAATTGGAAGTTGCTATAAAAGCAGCAGGTGAATATGAATTAGAATTTACCAAAAAGGAACTGGAAAGTTATTTCACCAAACAGATGTATGGCGAAAATTCACCTCAATATAAAGCAGTTAAAATTCAGGAAGATCTGTTAAAATCGAAAATTGTTGAATTAAAAAAAGCAGATAAATTAACATCCGAATCGAATGTCTTATTTCCTTTTAAGGAAATTCCCAATATTGCACTGCAATACTTAAGAAACTATCGTGAGGTTGAAATTCAGAGTAAAATACTAGAAGTTATTTTACCTTTATATGAACAAGCCAAAGTAGAAGAACAAAAAAGCATACCTACAATAATGCCGCTTGATAAAGCTGTTCCCCCTCAATTAAAATATAGGCCTCAAAAAGTATTTATTATACTAGCTTTCTTTTTTGTTTCATTTTTTATTTTTACACCTTTGGTTTACAGGATGGAAAAGGTTATCAAAAAAATAGAATTAACAAATCCTCTAGAAGAAAAAGAATTCAAATTTTATTTATCTGTTAAGAAGATTTTCAAAGTAGGTTGATGGTAGCTAATTATGAGTATTTTATTAACTACTGTGATATTTTTCTTAACGGTATTTATTAGTAAGATAATATTTCTAAAGTGGTTTAATCATCTATCTGTTTATTCGTTAGGCTGGGCTGTTTTTATAATACTTTTTGAATTTAAATTGATGCCCTATATAAATCTATCCTCAGAAACTTATTTTATTTTTTTCATAACGCAGATAGGTATTATTTCTGGTGCTGTCACAGTTTATTTGGCTAGAAAAGCATTTAATAAAGAAATTGTAAAAGTAAATCCTACTATCACTTCATTTTTTTTACAAAACAATCTAAAAACTTTAAAATATTTTATACTCATTACTTCATTAATCGGTTTATACAGTGCTTATCAGCATTGGATGGTTCTAATCGATAAATTTGGAAGCATAACTACGGTATTAATAAGAGCAAATCTTATTTATAGAATGCGTGTAGCTGGGGAAATTGAAGGAGTAATTCCTTATTTGTTTATTTTTCCATATGCAGGGATAGTTTTAGGAGGTGTTTATTCTGCTATTAAAAATAAGATTACGTTTATTTCATTACTACCTCTTTTAGCAATAATCCTAAAAGATATGGCATCTATTGGTAGAGGTGGAATATTTTTTAGCTTTCTTTTATTTATAATCAGTTTCTTCCTCTTCAGACATTCGCTTTCTGATAAATCAAATTATTACTCATTTAAAAATAAGAAATCTCTTATTATAACCTCAGTTGTAATAGTTTTTATTGTTGTTGGTAGTCTTTCATTGGTGAAAGAAATAAGAGGGTCATTCGAGGATTTTAAAGGTAAAAGTCAGACTTTTAATAAATTCAAAGACGTACCAATTATATCTCCTTCGTTGTATTTATATTTTAGCTCAAACGTAGGAGTATTCAGCAGATATTATGATTTACAGTTAGAGAATCCAATGATTGGTGAGAATACTTTCCTTCCCATTTACAATTTACTATCAAAATTTGGAATTTTGGATCACCCAGAATTTTATCCACGCGGATATAACATACCAATGTGGACAAATTCTGCTACATATCTAAAAGATCTACATGCTGATTTTGGTCATCTTGGATTACTATTGATACCGTATTTTCTTTCCTTTTTGGCTTCTTTTTATTGGTACAGGTTTTATGAAAAAGGGAGTCTTACTTCTTTCGTTATTTTAGTTTATTTACATAGCATCTTAGATTTTTCTGTTTTTTTTATGATTTCTAGAGCAGCCTTTTGGTTTTTGAGTTTTATATTTTTGCTGATTTTTATTCCGATAAGCGAAGAAATTTTAAAAAGAATAAAAAATAGAAACTATAATGCTGCCTTACTTATAGAATAGAATGTAAATGTTTGCAAAGCAAATAAAAAAAATAATTATTAGTGATGAAAGGAAAAAAATATTTGGCAATTTTTTTTCACTAAGTATACTTCAATTTACAAACTATTTAATACCCCTTATTACTTTACCATACCTTGCAAGAGTTTTAGGACCTGAAAGGTTTGGTATTATTGCTTTTGCTCAGGCATTTATTCAATACTTTACATTGCTTACTGATTATGGTTTCAACCTGACTGCAACTAGAGAAATATCAATAAACAGGAATGACGAAACTGAAATATCCAGAATTTTTATTTCAGTAATGACTATTAGATTTTTTTTACTAGCATTATCATTAGTTACTATTTTATTGCTAATTTCAATTATTCCAAAATTTAATGAAGAAAAAGATTTGTTCCTTTTATCATTTCTTGCAGTAGTTGGTACTTCAATGTTCCCTCAATGGTTTTATCAGGGTATAGAGAAAATGAAATTTATTACTATATTTTCTCTATCTTCAAAGTTGATTTTTACAGTTGCTATTTTTTTCTTAATAAAAACTGAAGAAGATTACTTGTGGACACCTTTTCTAAACTCGATGGGATATATTGTTGCCGGAATGATTGGTTTATTATATCCATTCATTTACTTAAAAGTTTCTTTTTCATTTCCTACTTTAAAGGAATTAAAATTTCATCTGAGAGAAGGGTGGCATATTTTCGTTTCGACAGTTTCCATTAATCTTTATACTTCAAGCAATAGTGTATTGTTAGGTTTTTTCACAAATAATACAATCGTTGGGTATTATTCAGCAGCAGAAAGGTTATTTAGAGCAGTGCAATTTCTAGGTATGCCTATTTATCAGGCTTTATTCCCTCACTTTTCAAAACTATTTGTTAGTGATAGAAAGTTGGCATTAAAGCAGTTTAAAACTATTTTTAGATTAACAATGTTTATTACTTTTTTTATTTCTCTTTTTTTAACGATTACTTCCAAGTTTTGGATTATTAAAATCCTAGGAACTGATTATCAAAATAGTATAGCAGTTTTTTCAATCTTATCATGGGTTATCTTTTCATCCTGGGGCAATTATACGCTTGGTATTCAAGGGATGGTCAATATGGGTTATAAAGAAATTTATAGCAAAGTAGTATTATTTTTTGGTATTTTGCATCTTATAATATTAAGTATTTCAATAAATATCTTTGGTATGATCTCTGTACCTTTCGTATGGTTCTTAACCGAAAGTTTTATATTTATGTATGAAATATATTTTTTAAGGATAAAAAAATTGTTATTTGTGTAAACAATGATTTATAGAAAAATTAAATATTTTGTAAAATTAATTTTATTTAGAAAAAAGTGGCGAAGGTTAAATCAAAATAATTTTACAGAAGCAAAAAGTATTTTTCCCATTGACCAGGTAAAAGTTGGGAAGTATTCTTACGGTATTTTAGATATATATTCATGGCATAATAAAAATGAAATGCTTGAAATTGGTTCTTATGTTTCCATTGCAATGGGTGTAAAATTTGTTCTTGGTGGACAACATGAATATGAAACACCATTTTCTTATCCTTTTAAATCAAGAATTCTAGGTCTTGGTGAAGAAGCTGAATCTAAGGGGAAGATAATTATAGAAGATGATGTGTGGATTGGAATGGATGCTATTATTCTATCTGGGGTAAAAGTAGGAAGAGGTGCAATTATTGCGGCTGGTTGTGTCGTTATAAAAGATATCCCTCCTTATGCAATAGTTGGAGGAAATCCAATGAAAATAATAAAATTTCGTTTTGATGAGGAAAAAATAAAGTACTTACTTCAGCTGGATTTTAATAAACTTGATAAAGACTACATTATTAAGAATCAAGAACTCCTTTACAAAAAGTTTAAAATTGGTGATTTGGATAGGCTGATTTAATAACTGATTGTTATTGGAAATTTATCTTGTAAAGTGACTGTTTCGTTTAATTTCTTTTACTAATAATCCGTTTGCCCAAACATAAGCTGTAATTGAAATATAGTATTTCCGTCTAAACTGTAGCCACAAGAAAAATAATTTTACGAATCCAAAATAATTTGACGGTGCGCCTGCTTTTAATGCACTTCCCTGGCTGACAGCAATTTTTGTTGGTATGTTTAACTTAATTTGCTCTATTGTTTCTGTATCAGTCTCGCTTTGAATTTTAATTTTATTTTTTAAGAAATCTTCTAACCAGTTAAAGAACATTTTAATGGCATTTAATTTATCCGCCACCTTACTTTTTTTTGCCAGGTGAAATGCTGATTCACGCCAGCTACAGAGAATTTTAGGAGAAGCTGCAATTCTGTTATCATTTGCAATAAGGTACCAGGTTGCATCGTCAGAAAACCATGCAAATGGTAATGGTACAAATCCGCCAATTTTTCTTATTGATTCTGTCTTTACCATGAAATCAGGTGCAGCATGAAATCTGTAGCTCTTTATTTTATGCCAGATAAAATCTGCAACTGTTTCAATTTCCGGTGAAGTTGAGGAAAGATAAGCAGTTTTATTGTTCTCATCAATAATTCTCAACCTGCAGTGAAAAATATTAATATCCGGATACTTGACAGCCAGCTTATTCATTTCAGTTAAAAAATCTTTTTCATAAAGATCATCATCTGAAAATAATACAAAGTAATCTCCTGTTGCATAACTTAAAACTTTATTCCAGTTTTCAATTACAGGAATTTGTTTTTCATTTTCGTAATACCTTATTCTTGTGTCCTTAAATTCAGAGATTATTTCTTTTGCATCTGGAGGTGCCCCATTGTTAAGTATTATTAATTCAAAATCCCTAAATGACTGATCAAGTATACTTTTAATGGCTTGTTTTAGAAATTGAGTCTTTACAACAGGAAGTCCAACACTAATCAATTCTGCCTCGAAATAAATTTTAGATAGTATTCAGCTAATCCATCCCAGGATTTTTCTTCATCCCAATCATCAAATAATTTTGAAGCAAGCTCTGTATTAGTTCTTACTCTTGGTTCGGGGAAAACCATTTGATTTTTTAATTCAAATTCACAAGGCATGTTCAATCGCTTCTGCATCTCATTAGAAAATCTTTGGGTAAAAGCACCCTGACTTTCTACATATCCGCTGGGATTAATTTTCTCAAAAACTCTCAGAGATGAAAATAAAGATTGACAGAAGTAATTGTAAGTTTTAGCTAACAACTGAACCAGAATATTATCTCTTACATAATCGGGTGTATTTACGACAGCAACTTCTTTATTCAACCATTTCTTTGCTAAGTAAGTAGTAAATCTTGGATCTTCAAACGGACCAAACGGATTCGGGATTACAAATTTTCCAAGCTTTATCTCTTTTTGCCTACAGAAATATTTAAAAGTTTCGAATGTAAAACTTTTTGATAATCCATATGGAGAAAATGCTGGAAGACTGTCGGAACCGGAACCTTCACCATTTTCAAATACACTTCCGGTTAGGAGTATTGTATTACAGTTCTTTGTCTTAAGTATATCTAAAACTTCAATGATATTATTTGTGTTTTTATTTAAAGCAGAATTGATATTAAAATCCGGATTTTTATAATTTGTAACATCAGCTGCATGATGACAGAGAATATCCCAGTACCTTTCCTGATTTAGAATATTTAGAAAATTATTGTCTCCGAAATTGCAACTAAAGTACGAATGAGTACTCTGAATAATTTCTTCAACCCGAACTTTTCTGATTCTTTCATATTCTTCAACAGAAGATTTTGTAAAAATGGTATGAACTTCATTTCCTGTTTTTATAAGTTCTTTGACAAACCAATATCCTGTAAAAGAACTTGCACCTGTGAAAAGGATTTTCATAATAATGCAGATTATAATTTATCTTAAATGATGAGCTGGATTAAAATCAGGATGATTTTTATCCTTATCGGATATTACCACTGGTTCTATTGGCCACTCAATATTAAAATAAGGATCATTATACCTGATACCACGTTCTAATTCCGGGGCGTAAAATTCTGTAACTAGATACAAGGCTTCTGAATTTTCTTCTAATGTAACAAATCCATGTCCAAATCCTTTAGGAACGTACATCATCTTTCTGTTTTCGGAAGTAAGTTCTGCGCCAAACCATTTACAGAATGTAGGAGAATCTTCTCTTAAATCAATTATTACATCGAACAATGATCCTTTGATGCATCTTACAATTTTTGTTTCTGCTTTAGGTGCAAGTTGATAATGCATTCCCCTTAAAGTACCTTTATCTTTACTTAATGAATTATTAATCTGGACGATATTATGATCTAATCCTATTTTTTCGAATTCGTTTTTACAAAAGAATCTTGCAAAGAAACCTCTGTCGTCGCCTCTTTTTTCTAATTCTATTATATATGAACCGGGCAGTTTTGTTTCAGTAAATTTCATTTAGTTTCCGTATTTACTTTAATTGTGTTTAATCTTTTTCTCAAAGTTCTCAACCTTACAAATTTATCTCCTTCAAAATCAGAAAGATTGAATTTGTGATCAACAAACTTTTGATACAATTCTTCCATCCCTTTATTTAAATCATATTCCAATTTGAAATCCGGTAAAGTCTGATTAAGAAAATCAAAATTAACCCTGTAATTTCTTGGATCTTCTCCAATTTCTCCTGTAAAAACAATATCGGCTTTTGGGATTAACTGTTTTACTTTATCTGCAATATCCATTACCTGGTAATTTTCAGAATTAGCACCAACATTAATTGCCTTGTTAAAAATCTTTTCTTTAGGGGCTTTGGCAAAAGCAACAAATGCATGAGCAATGTCTTTGCAATGTATTAAAGGACGCCATGGGGTTCCGTCACTCATTATCCTGATATCTCCACGCGCAAAAGCACACCCTAATAAATTGTTTACTACTAAATCGATTCTTAACATTGGTGAATTACCATATGCAGTAGAGTTTCTTAAGTAAGAAGGCGTAAAATTATTGTCGGCAAGTAAACTGATTCTTTTTTCAGATTCTATTTTGGAAATTGCATAAGCAGAAACCGGATTTAATTTAGCATTCTCATCTAAATCAAGTGTTTCACCTTTTCCGTAGACTGAGCAGCTACTTGATAAAAGAAATCTTGGAACGCCGGCTTGCTTTGATAATTCAGCAAGTCTTACAGTTCCTTCTAAATTAATTGAATATGTAATATTCTCATCAAGATCACCCATTGGATCGTTTGAAATAGCTGCAAGATGCATTACACAGTCATATCCATCGAGATCTCTTATTGTCAGCTCTCTGATATCCTTATTTAATTCCAAATCAGGTTGTACTATTTTTTCCCAGTTACAACCTTCAAATAAATTAATATCGCATCCTGCAACAAAATTTCCATCTTCTTTTAATAATGACACAAGGTGAGTCCCTATATAACCTTTATGTCCTGTTACTAATACTTTCAATCTACCTCCAAATTAATATTAAACTTTCCAGGGCGCATTTCCCTTAATCCAAAGTGAAGTTAACTGATCTTTATCCCTTTGTGTATCCATGCAACCCCAAAAACCTGGATGTTTGAACATATTTAATTGACCATCCTTAGATAGTTTTACGAGTGGTTCGCGTTCAAGAATACAATCTTCTTGTTTTGATAGATAATTTAAGAATCTTCTATGGAAAAAGAAGTATCCGCCATTAATCCAGTTGTTTTTAAACTCCGGTTTTTCCTGAAACTCCAAAACTTCATTCTCATTTAATTTTATTTCACCAAATCGGGAAGGAGGATTCACTCCAAGTACAGTCCCAATTTTATTATGTGAAAGGTGATATTTAAATTCTTCACTAAGATCTGCATCTGTTAGTCCATCACCATAAGTTACAGCAAAGTGATTTGATTTTCCAAGATATTTACTCGCTGCTATTGCTACTCTTGCACCGGTCATAGAAGATTCACCAGTATAAGCTAAAGTTACCTGCCAATCCAAATTATGATCAACTGAGTGAACGGTAAGATTATTTGTTTTTAAATCAACTGTTAGATCGCTATTTAATGCAGAATAATTAAGGAAGTAAGATTTTATAACTTCCGATTTAAATCCAAGGCAAAGTATGAATTTTTTAAATCCATATTTCCGATAGTATTTCATTATGTGCCAGAGAATTGGGTACTCGCCAATTGGTACCATCGGTTTAGGTCGGAATTCAGTTTCCTCCTTTAACCGTGTACCTAAACCGCCGCACAGAATAAAGACAGGTATTTCCTCAGTTTGTATCTTGGTTTGTTTTCTTTTCATAAAATCTTTTAGAAATTTGCTCAAAAATATAACTAATACATTTTAAACTTGCAGTAATTAAAAGGGTAAAAGTTTTAACATTTTTTAAACGATGCAAATAATAATTCTTTTGTTCGAAATCTAATAAAAATTTTAAGAAGTATTTTCGGTGTTGATTTCTAATTGAAATTTGATTTTATTTGCAACCAATAGGGAGAATTCTAATAATCGATTTATATAAATTCCAAAGTTGTATAAGTGTTTTATTTCCTTAATATATCCACTCATACTAACGCAAACTTAATTAGTAAATGTGTTATAAGCAGTGGAATTTATTTTTACCAGCTTCGGGTATCCGTCCCTTCGGGAAAAGCAGGAGAGTTTGTACAAACAAGGAAATTTGTATTGATGAAATAAGTTTATTTAACTAAAAAGCAATGGAATTTAAATGAAAAAATTACAACTACTATTTATTTATGTAATCATTACACTCAGAATCTTTGCACAAAGCCCAAATTTGATTAATTATGTTACAAATAAATATATTCTAGCAGTTGCTAATGAAGGAGATTTTATCTGGGCAGGGGGATACAATGGGGTTGCAAAAATTAATAAACAATCAAACGAAGTTTTTTATTTTGACAATTCTAACTCCGGTTTACAGGGTGGTGCCGTTAATTCAATTGCAATTGAAGCAAATGGAGATAAGTGGTTTGGGACTGAAAATGGCTTAGTAAAATTTGATGGTACAAATTGGACTGTTTATAATTATTCTAATTCGGGTTTGCCATATAATTCTATTATTGCAATTACAATAGAAACAAATGGAAATAAGTGGATTGGACTTTGGGGAGGAGGAGTAGCAAAATTTGATGGTACGAATTGGACTATGTACAATACTTCTAATTCTGGTTTATCGGATAATTTAATTACATCAATTGCAATAGAGGCAAATGGAGATAAGTGGATTGGAACTTATGGAGGGGGATTAGCAAAATTTGACGGCACAAATTGGACTATTTATAATACTTCTAATTCTGGTCTACAGGATAATAGT
>CAZIDB010000171.1:0-10470 GCA_964537965.1 uncultured Melioribacter sp.
TATATACGTTTCATCCCTTCGGGATGAGGAAGATTATCTTCCATAATATTTTCTACACGACAAGTCTTTATCATAATGGCAGGAATTTACCTTGACTTATTTAAACATTAGGTACCAAATCCACTTCCAGCAAATTGACGTTATAGCAAAACTTCAATCGATTTATTAACCGGTTATTTCCGGACAGTTTCCAATTCCTATTTCCCAATTTTCAATTTCCATTTTCCAATTACCAATTACTATTTCTCAATTTGTAATTGTATCCTTCACATCAAATATTTATTCTTAACGGTGATGCATTTTAGATAAAACTATTATAAATTGAGCAACAAATTTACCTTAACTTTTATTTACTACTTTAGGAGTTTAGAGTATGCTGAATTATGTATGGCTTGGTCTCCTGGTTTTAGGTATCGGCGTAGCCCTTACTACAGATTTCATCGATAAGGGAAACAACAAATATCAGAACAACACACCTATTCCCGTCTATGTAAATTTCAATGAAGAGTTTGTTAAAGAAGCAGCTAAAAGCTACGATGTAAAATTAAAAATTAAAGCCGCGGTGTTTAATAAGTATTATAAGACTGATGTAAATGAAGATGTTGAAGAATCCGCAAAATTATCTTACGACAAAGCTAAAGATAAAATTTCTGTCTATATGACGGTGGGGGATAAAACTCCTGCTATATGGAAGAAGATGGCAAAGGTAACCGGCAAAGAAGATGACCTTTCCGGTAATGTTGTCTTATCAAAATCAATTAATTCAGTTACTGCGGAAGGTAATATTGTACTGGAAGAAATATCCTTTGCACATATGAAAGATGTAACAAACAACGCTCTTGATTATGCAGGCACCGCTGTTAACATCGCTATCGGTTTAATTGGTATTATGGCAATGTGGCTTGGACTTATGAAGATTGCAGAGGAAGCCGGACTGATAAAAATAATTGCAGCAGCGTTAAAGCCGGTTACAAAATTTCTCTTTCCTGATGTGCCTTCCGATCATCCGGCGGTGGGATCAATAATTATGAACGTATCTGCTAATATGCTCGGCTTATCCAACGCTGCAACTCCGTTCGGCTTAAAAGCAATGGAGGAACTTGATAAACTAAACACTGAGAAGGGCACGGCTACTAATGCGATGTGTACGTTCCTTGCAATTAACACGGCAGGATTAACATTCATACCTGCATCTGCAATTGCAATACGCGCATCAATGGGAAGCAGTGACCCGGCAATAATAATTGGAACTTCTGTTTTTGGCGCAACCTGTGCTACAATTGTTGGTGTTACTTCTGCAAAGTTTATGGAGAAGTTTCCTATAAAGAAAGGTGAGTTTGGTCCCTGGATGAAATCCAACCTTAAACCGGTTGCAATCTTTACGTTTATTATTGCACTGGTTTCAATACTAATCGCTACTGGAATTGGTGCCCTGATTGGTACAGCACTGAATTTTATAAATCCTGATTTATTTAAAGAGATTATCCAGATCGTTTCAATCCTTGCAATACCTTTTCTTATTTTCTCATTTGTTACATACGGACTAATCAAAAAGGTAAAAGTATATGAGAAGTTTATAGAAGGTGCAAAGGAAGGATTTAATGTTGCTGTTAGAATTATTCCTTACCTTGTTGCAATGCTTGTGGCTATAGGAATTTTCCGTGCCGGCGGTGCAATGGATTTCCTTATTATGCTATTGCAGCCGATAACAAATTTAATAGGTATGCCGGCGGAAGCTTTGCCAATGGCTTTAATGCGCCCATTATCAGGAAGTGGGTCACTTGGCGTTATGGCGGAAATTATGTCCGTGCACGGCACTGATTCAATGATTGGAATTTTAGTCTCAACATTTTTTGGAAGCTCAGAGACTACCTTTTACGTAATTGCAGTTTACTTCGGCTCCGTTAATATTTCAAGAACAAGACACGCGCTTGCAGCCGGATTGCTTGCGGATCTTGCCGGCACACTCGGAGCGCTCTTTATTGTAAAACAGTTATTCGGTTAATGATGAAAGTTTTTATTACAGGTAAAATACCTTCTGCCGCTAAAGATCTTCTTGTAAAAGAAAGGATTGAAGTAACGGAATATAAAAAGGATAATACTATTCCGCAGGATGAGCTTATAAGGAAAGCAAGAGATTGCGACGGAGTAATCTCTCTTCTTTCCAATAAGTTTAATAAAGAAGTGATTGAGCAAATGGACAGGTGTAAAGTAATTGCCAATTATGCTGTTGGCTTTAATAATATTGATCTTAAAGCCGCAAAGGATAAAAATATTGTGGTAACGAACACTCCCGATATTCTAACCAATGCAACCGCAGATATTACAATGTCACTTGTTCTTGCCTGCACAAGAAATATTATCCACGGATCAGATTTAATGAAAAGTGGTGAGTGGAAAGGTTGGCGGGCAGATCAGCTGCTTGGAATTGAACTGACCGGAAAAACTTTCGGAATTATAGGCGCTGGTAGAATTGGTACAGCAGTAGCAATAAGAGCAAAATCTTTCGGTACAAAGATAATCTATTACAACAGATCGAAAAATTCTGAACTTGAAAGGCTGACCGGCGCTAAAAAAGTTTCTCTCAATAAACTTGTTGAATCAGCAGATATAATTTCTTTGCATCTTCCTTTAACACCGGATACATTTAATCTTATTGATGCGGATAAAATAAGCAGGATGAAAAAGAATGCTGTCCTTGTTAATACTGCAAGAGGTGAGATAGTTGATGAATCAGAATTGATTAAAGCATTAAAAGCCGGCAAACTGTTTTCGGCAGGATTTGATGTTTATACTAATGAACCAAACATCAACAAAGAGTTATATAAATTAAACAATGTTGTTCTGCTTCCGCATCTTGGCAGTGCAACATTTGAAGCAAGAAACGGGATGGCAATACTTGCGGCACAGAATGTAATTAATGTGCTTAAAGGAAAGAAACCTTTAACGCCGGTTTGCTAATAACTATAGATTGAAAACAGTACTATTCAAAATGAAATCAAAAGTGGATAATGGATTCAAGTAGGATTTATATTGAATAAGTTATTTGCATTTTCAGAATCAATCCAAGCTGACTATTGTTTTGAGTAAATAATAAATCTATTAAAGTACTTTTCTTAGCGTAAGAAAAGTACCAAAAGAAACATGCACTCTAAAATAAATTCTAAAATTATCCTTCGTTCCATTACAGAAAAAGAACTCGTCCGGCTAACACCGGACTCAAACAGCTTTTTCTGTTTAACACTTCACTTCGGATAATTTTTTAACGAATTTCTTTTAAGGTGCCTGTGGTTAATATATATTTTAGACAGCAATGCTTGAAGAAGTGTTATACTTTTTCCGTGTAGAGCATTGAATCGAGTGCTGCATAATGATTTTCGTAAATCTGGAATACTCTCAGAATTCCATCTAAGAAAATCATGTCAGAAGATCGGTTGGATAAATCCATTAATAACCTGATGTCTCCCTGCAAAAATGTAATCCGCTTTAAAGCTGAAATAAGCACACCTAAAAAACTTGAACTGAAGTACTCTACTGATCTTACGTCTATTAGAATTTTCTTCGCCCCGTTTTCAATAATTGTGAAAAGATATTTATAAAAATCACGGACTTCCTTTTCAACTGCTCTGTTCAAATTAACTTTTATAACAGTAATATTTTGGAATTGAAGACATTCGTAATCTTTAACATCCTTTTTGTTGCTAAGGAAAATATCAAGCTCAGCACTCCTGATATTCTCAACGTTGGGCTTGTTATCATATGTGTTTTCTTCAACAAGTACTTCATCAAATTCTTTTTTATGCTGGGCTGCCGTTTGAATTTTATCCGGAAAACTTTTTTTGATTTCTTTTCTTTCACTGCTAATCGGAATAAAATCACCAACTTCAACATCCTTGTTTTTAAACGGCAATTCCGAATCAATAGCTTTTTTTATAGGAGATGGATTTATGAGTTTTTGCTGAGCCGGTGATTTACCCGGAAGCTTTAATTTTCTCCTTATGATATCATCAAGCTCAGATAGCTTTATTGGTTTTGTAATGTAATCATCTGCTCCAAGGTTCATACCTTTTCTCAGATCTGCGTAAGCTGATTTAGCAGATAAGAATATAAATGGGATATGACTTGTTCCGGAATTTTCCCTTAAGCTGTTTAATACAAAGTAACCATCGGTCTTCGGCATCATAATATCACAAATTATAAGATCCGGCTGTATTTCACTTGCAAGTTGAATTCCTTTCTGACCAGTATTTGCCGTAAACACTGTATAACCAAGCATCTCAAGTTCAATGCTTATACTTTCTGCCAGCCCAATGTTATCTTCAATAAGCAGAATTTTCTTCAGAATATTTTCATTCTTTAGATCTTCCTCGTAATAGTTTACTGGTTGAATTTTTCCCTTTTTGATCTCTTTCTTCTTTTGTATCCGTAACTCACATGAAGTAAGTAAAGAAAAATAATTAACTGGTTTAGAAAAATAATCTGCTGCCCCTGAATTTAGGGCAACCCTGAAATCTTTCATCTCTGCTCCCGAACCAATTAGTATAACGGGAGCGTTTTCATTTGCCGTTATTTTTTTCAGTTCAAGCAAAGAAGAATCACCTGCACCGGGGAATATCATTTCAGATATTATCAGATCGGGTTGTTTCTTTTTGTATAGCTCAAAACCAAGGGTCAAATCTGAACAGGAGGTAACCTTGTAATTATTATTATTGAAGAATGCTTCTGTTTCTTCAGTAAAAATTTTATCCGGGGATATAATAAGTATTGAGAATTCATTTGTTGTACTAACACCAATTAATTTATTAACCAACTCTAAAACGTCCTTTGGTAAAAACGATTTTTTTATTAATGCATCGGCAAAAAGTAAATCTGTGTTTGTAAAATTATTCTGATCAGCGTTATCCGTCATTAGTATTATCGGAATTTTGTGAAGAGTTCGTAATTCTTTTAATTTTGTCAGGAAGACCTGGCTATCCATATCAGACACTTTCAAGCTACTTATAATCATGTCAGGTTGGTTTATTGCGGCTAATACCAAACCAACGTTTCCTTTTTTACATGTTAAGACTCTATAATTTTTTGTTTCCAGAATGAATCTTAGATTTTCGGTTATTTCAGGTATGTCTTCGATTATTAATATTTTTTTCATCGTCATTTAGATTTGATTAATTGAATTGTTACAGTTGCCGGGAAATGTAAGTGTAAACTGCGTCCCGGTATTTTCAATGCTTCTGAAATTAATAAATCCGTTCAGGGATTCAAGTGACTCTTTTACAATTGTCAATCCTAAGCCGGTACCTGCAATATTGGTAACATTGCTTGCTCTGTAAAATGGTTCAAAAATATTTTTCTGTTCATCTTCAGGTATTCCCATTCCCTCATCCTCAATTACAATTCTGACCTGATCGTCGCTTCGTTTAAGCCTGAAATAAATATTCTTATCGCATGGTGTATATTTAATTGCATTTGAAAGAAGGTTTATTAGTACATGCTTCAATAAATTCATGTTTGTACAAACAACTTTATTCCGGCAATCAAACTCCACTTTAATTTGTGCGTGGGAAGGTGAATTAAATTTCACCTCTTCTATAAGATCTGAAGTGAACCGAATGATATCGAAAGGTTTGTTTGTCCCGTTCATTTTGTTGGAATCGAATTTGTTCAGAACAGTAACATCATCAAGCATTTCTTTTAACTCATCTATTGAGCTTTTGATTTTTGAGAACAAAGTGGTTCTTTGTTTTGCGCTCAACTGAAATTCGTATTTTTCAATTGTCTCAGTGGCAGATAAAATAGTTGCAAGCGGAGTTCTTAATTCATGAGAAATTCTTGAAATAAATCTTGTGTGAAGTTCATTAAGTTCATGTTCTTTTTGAAGGTTTGATTTTATTTTTTCCTCGGCAATTTTCCTTAAGGTTATATCTTCTATTCTTCCTGCAAACCTTAAAGGAATGCAGTTTTGATCATGCATTATAATCTTACCTTTGAATAGTACCCATTTATAACCCTGTTCAGTATTTCTGAGTCTTACAGTTATATCAAGCCATTCAGACTGATTATTTAAATGAGAATTCAATGCTTCCTTGAAAAGAGTCTGATCCTCTTTTAAGATAAAAGAATCAAAATCAGAAATACTAAAACTGTTAAGTTCATTTGGATGGCAACCAAGTATTGAAGCAAAGTTTTTATTAAAGTAAACACTGCCTGTATCCAGGTTTATATCCCAGAAACCATATTCAGATACTTCTTCAACAATATTTAACCTTTCTTTAAGGTTATCTATTTCTTCTTCTGCTTCTTTTAAAAACTGCTTTTGTTCATCAAGTTCACTTTTAAGCAGTTTACTATCAAGGACAAATATACTTTCTTCCATATACTCTTTATGTTTAATTTGATTAATGACTGAGTGTAAATTAATATTGCTCAACCCGCCTCACTATACCATAAATATGTGATAGACTGGTGGGTCTGTTACAAGTCACAACAGAAGCATCAACTATAGAAATAGTTTTTGGGCGATTATAAAAAATCTTGACAAAGTAGGGTTAAAATTCTAAGTTGCTTCAGAAATTTAAGTTGAATTACCGACTAATGAATTTTAGAAATAAAAATCCGGAATCACGTTCGACAATAAATAATCTTTTAAGGCAGGTGAAAAATGAGAGCAACATTAAAGGCAAACGAAAAAATTCTGTTTCAGACCTGGCCACATTGGTATAATTTAATTATTCCTTTCCTTATACCTCTTATAATAAGTGTGCTTACACTTTATATTTATTTCAGCATTGAAAAAGCAAGCGCCTGGTTTCTTTTAGTTGTTCCAATATCATTTGTTCATTTTATATATAAATACTATGAGCGTATATGCGACCTGTGGATAGTAACAAACCTACGCATTATAGATGAAAGCGGTGTGTTTTCTATTAGCGCTAAAGAAAGTCCTTTAGATAAAATTAATAATGTAACTTATCATCAATCTGTTATGGGCAGAATATTTGGCTTTGGTGATGTTGAAATTCAGACGGCAGCAGAAATGGGCGCTACAACTTATGTGGGATTGAAATCACCTAAAGAATTAAAAGATGCAATTACTTCTGCACAGGAAAGTTATAAGCAGAATCAATTAAGTTTCCAGGCGCAGAAATTATCCCAGGCGTTGCAAAATTCTGATCCGGCTGATACAATTGAATGTCCTTATTGTGCAGAGATTATTAAAGCCAAAGCAAAGATATGCCGGTATTGCGGTAAAGAATTAACGCCAAACGTACAATCCTGAATAAACAATAGGCAAAAGTTTATCAACATAAAATCTATTTATAAGGTAAACCTGTAGAAACCGGGAAGTGCTGTAATTCGTGTTTATACTCTCTCCAACACGGAAGGAATCCATCCATATATTTCTTGAATCTGTAATTATGTTTCTTTTCCAAAAGATGCACCATTTCATGAACAACAATATATTCAAGGCAGTAAATAGGTCTTTTAGCAAGCTCAAGATTTAACCATATACGCTTTGTCCTGGTATTGCAGCTTCCCCAGCGTGTTTTCATTATTTTAATTCCAAAGCCAGAAACTGAAACATCCATTCTTGTCTCCCACTTTTTAATAAACTGTGGAATTAAGTTTTTAAGCTGCTGACGGGACCATTCGTTTAATAAACTTTGTCTTTTTCTTAATGATGTTCCTTTCTTGGTATATAGTTCAATAGTGTTTTCATTTAGAATTATTTCAGACCTTCCTGTATGAAGAATAATTTTCAGATCATAACGTTTTCCAAAGTGATAATAATATTCATGTTCATTATGTAATTCATTTAAGCGCAACTCAGCATCTTTGTATTTGGAACGATGCTTTTTAATCCAGCCCGATTTTGAAGCGGCAAAACTTTTAATGGTTTCCAAAGGAATTCCTTTAGGTGCGCTTATTTTTACATTTCCATACGGTGGATAAACGATAAGATGAATGTTTTTAATTTCTTTATAAATAACTTCAACAGGAATATCATCTAAAACAATCTGGAATTTCTCATTGATTAAATTCCTGTTCAACAGTTTGTAAAATATATTTGATTTCATTTTTCCAGTATTTTCATTAGGAAATATTTCATGATTTTTTTAGCAGGGTAAAGTTAAATTAAAAGTAAGAGTAATGAAAAGAAATAATGAAGAGCAATTATTCATTCCAGCACATCTGAATAAAATTATATCTGGAAGTACAAAAGCAAAACGATAATAGTTTACTTCAAAGGACATTTAATTCGTTAATTAAAAATTCTGCAAAGAAACAGATGACTAACATTAAAAATTATTTCTTAACCCACATTAAAGTTAATCATCGGCCAATTCCATTTCCATTTTCTTCTGATCATCAAACGGAATTAATCTTTCCAGATTTTTTTCATTATCATCATTTAAAAAACTAATAGCATCATCAAAATCAAGAATCACCGGCATCCTGTGATGTATCTTTTCTATAAATTTATTCGGGGTGGTAGTAATTAAGGAAGCAAATATCATGTCATCTTTATCTCTATGATAAATTGCAGGCACAAAGAAAATATCATTATCGGGCAAAAATATCCTGTACTTCACCTTCTTTTTGTTTTCTGTCTTCCATTCGTAAAAACCTGTCATTGGCACAATACATTTATTTTTTGATAATAGTGTATTCCAATATGTTTTCTCTTTAATCGTTTCAATTCTTGAGTTGAAAATGAGAGGAGAATCTTCCTTAAATTTTATTCCCCAGTTTACTTTTATCAAATGATAGACATCTTGCTTAAGTAAAACACTCATGATCTTTTCAGTAGGTCTGATATCCTCATTGCTTCTTTTCGCAATGTCATCCTCAACAATAATTTCAAGTCCATTCTGCTTGAATAAATCAATTACTGATAATTCAATTTTCTTACTCTCAAACCTGCCACACATTCATAATCCTTTCAAATTGTTTTGATTTAATATAAATAACTTTCTGGCTTAGCGCTAAATGGTTGGGATAAAAATATTAAAATTAGGACCAACGTAAGTTTGATTTTTTATAGAAGGAAATGCTATATTTGTAGTGAAATGTTGGTTAGGTTAAGATTAAGATTAAGGGTTGAATAAAGGATCGGAAAAATTTAAGAATTGATTTAAAGGGATTTAATTTTTTTTTTGAGTTAACGATTGGGGCTATAGCTCAGCTGGGAGAGCGCTTGAATGGCATTCAAGAGGAATCATTTCAAATCTTTTTCTTTTCTCAATATTTCAGCTAAATGATAAGTCTTTTGTTCAGTAATAATCACTTTTTAAGCTACTTCTTTGAACAAAAGGAGGCTTATTATGTTTTTATTTTTACGAAACCAAGTTTATTACTTTGAGTATTTTGATGAAACTGAAAACCGAATTAAAAGAGTTTCTACAAAATGCCGTAAAAAAAATGAAGCAATAAAATTTCTTACTACCTTTAAAGAAAAACTTCAGAATAAACCTAAAACGAATTTTATTTTACTTAATGACTTTAAGAAATTATATCTTGAGAATACAAGGATAACTTGTTCTCAAAAATATGTTGAAAGCATTGAAGTTGCATTCACATTACTTGAAAGAGATTTCGGAAATGTGTCTTTGTCCAAATTTTGTTATTCTCAGCTTGAAAGGTTTTTCAATAAAACATTTCAAAGAACTAATTATGGAGCAAAACTTTATCTTAATACTCTTAGAAGTGCATTTCAAAAAGCTGTTCAATGGAATTATTTTTCTGAAAATCCATTGTTAAAAATAAAACTACCTAAGATTCCAAAGAATAATCCATTATTTGTAAATGAAATTGAACTTAATGATATAATAAATCAAGAAAATCAACAGACCTTAAAAGACGTTTATCTATTTGCCTTTCATACTGGGATGCGATTAGGTGAAATTACTAATCTAAAGTGGTCACAAATTGATTTCTCTGAAAGAATAATAAGTGTGGTAAATACAGAAGACTTTACCACAAAAGGAAAGAAAGAAAGGATTATTCCGATAAATGAAAGACTATTCTTTATTCTATCAAATAGACTTCCGAAGATAATGGACATTAGTAAGGATGTTTACTTGTTTAATAAGAACGGATTTAAATTCAATGAAGATTATATAAGCAAACAATTCAAAAAAGCTTTAAGAAAGACTAATCTTAAACCTGCAATTCACTTTCACGATTTACGTCATTCATTTGCTTCTAATCTTGTAATGAAGGGAGTTCCGCTTTATACGGTTATGGAATTGTTAGGACATCAGGATATTAAAACGACTCAAATCTATTCACATCTAAAAATGGATAATTTGAAAGATGCAGTTAGAGTATTGGAAGGATAAAAAAAAGAGTGCTGAAAGTATTTATAAATAATTGTTATAAGCAATACTGCTTTTAAAATTGATGCAGACGAACGGAAAAAGGCTTAGAAACGATTTAAATTAAAGACTTATAAAACTAAATGCTTTTAGG
>CAZIDB010000172.1:0-10336 GCA_964537965.1 uncultured Melioribacter sp.
GTTCAGGAAGAAATACCGTAAATTTCTTTAAATGTATTACTCTATCATTTACACTAATTGATTCTTCTTGTTTCAGAGTACCTTCAAATGTAAAATCATTCGGATCTGTTTTAGTTACTTTCGCTTCCAGGATCTTATCTTCGTTCAGGAAATTTTCATAAACATCATAAGTAATTTCAGTAGAGCTTGTTGAGCCGGAACGAAGGAATTGCAGTACAATTACTGCAGCCACAATAACTGCACCCCAGCTAAACACTCCTCTTATAATTTTCGACCAATCAAAATCCTGGTTAGGACCGCCGGGTTCTCCCGGTTTTTTAGGCCTTTTCAATTGCGGTTTTTTACCTGTGTTATCTGCCATATACAACTTATTTATATTAAAAAACATTTTATCAAGCTCCATTCTCACTTAGGATATAAATTGAACGAAGGTTCCGATACTTCTGTGCATAGTCTAAACCATATCCAATTACAAATTTGCTCGGAATTTCAAATCCAATATAATCAATTTTTACTTCATGTTTAAGGCTGTCGGGTTTCAACAGGAGGCTTATCACTTTAACACTTTTAGGTTTATAATTCTCCATAAGCTTGCCCAGATATTGAATAGAAAGCCCTGTATCCACAATATCTTCAACAACAATAACATCGCGTCCATTCACATCGCAGTTAAGGTCTTTAACCATTCTTACTTTTCCTGATGAAATTTTTGCATCGCCGTAACTGGAAAGCCTAAGAAAGTCAACCTCGCAATCAACCGTTACAGATTTAATCAGGTCTGACATAAAAATGAATGAGCCATTCAGAATTCCTATAAACACAGGAAACTTATCCTTATAGTCATTATTAATCTGTTCGGCTAATTCCTCAATCCTGTTCTGTAACTTTTCTTCATCTATATAAACAACAAATTTTTCTTCACCGACAATAATTTCCTTTGGATTTTCCTTTCTTATTTTATCCATAATTCAATCACCTTTTTTGTTTTTTCTGTTATTTTGAATCTATTGTCAATTCTTAAACCGATAATCCAGACAATTTGGTTCCTGTTGAGCAAAACAAATTGATCCTTTTTGATAAAGGCCGGAATTTTTTCATCTAATAGAAAATCGGAAACATTTTTATGCTTCTTCATTCCAAGCGGGAAAAATTTATCCCCGGTCTGCCATTTTCTAACAACAAAATTTGAGTCCAGCTCATCGGCAGATATAAATTCATGATTCCTGTTGTTCTCAAATTTTATTTTTTCTTTTTCAATATAATTGATGCTGATTTTTTTACCGGTAATTTCTTTTACTTCTCCTGCTTTTACATCAATTAGATGCAGCCCGTGGCTATTTTGTTTCGGGCAGATGTAAATTTTTTCCCTGTCTTTCAAAGCTTCAAGATTTGAAGTAAGAATTACTTTTCTCCCAACCGGTTTTTCAAGAAGAGATTCAACCTTTATATAATCCTTAAATTCAAATTCTTTTTTAAAATGGTTGACAACAATATCTTTAAGTACTTCACCAAGCAATGATTCATTTTCTGCCTGTAGTCCGGATAGTTCAATTACCACATAATCCTTCCCGAACCGAACGAACTTAACAAGAAATTCATCTTTTAATTTTCTTAATGAGTCTGAAGCTTTTTTGAAAACAAGGGAAGTATTAAAAATATTTTGTTCCACTGATGGATTAAGGTTTTTCTTTATCAGTGGAAGAATTTTATGGCGGATAAAATTTCTCTCGTACTTCAAATCTTTATTTGATTTGTCTACCCGGTATTCAATTTTATAGTTTTCAAGATAGCTGACAATTTCATCTTTAGTTAAAGCAAGCACCGGACGAATAATATTGTTGCGCTGAACCGGAATGCCGGCAATTCCCTGTAAACCGGTTCCTTTAATTAAATTCATTAAAACCGTTTCGGCATTATCATCCATCGTGTGTGCGGTAACAATTTTATCGAATCTGTAATTCTTAGCAATACGCAAAAGGAAATCATAACGGACTTTTCTTGCAGCTTCTTCAACAGATATTTTATTCTGCTTTGCAAATCCGGCAACGTCATATTTTTCAGAGTAGTATTCTATCCCGATGTCTGCACATGTTCTCTTACAAAATTCTTCATCCTTCTCAGCTTGTTTTCCGCGCAGCATATGATTCAAATGAGCAGCAGCTAAAGTAATTCCGAATCTTTTACTGAACTTTTTAAAGAAGTAAAGAGCAAATATTGAATCGGGTCCGCCGCTTAAAGCAATAAGAATTTTTTCCCCATTCTGAAGAAGCTTATAATTGTCAGCAAACTTAATAACCTTTTGTTCTATTGATTTCATGAATACCCAAGATTCTTCAACCAATCATCTGTAATGCCGGATTCTTCTTTACCAAGAATTTTTGCTACATACTTTCCAAGAATATCAAACTCAAGATTTACTTCATCGCCAACTTTTAAAAACTGCAAATTGGTTTCCTGCCAGGTATGCGGAATGACAGAAACGGTAAAAGCATTTTTATTAAACCTTGCGATTGTAAGGCTTACCCCGTTAACCGTTATTGCCCCCACATTAATAACATAGTTAGAAAATTTTACCGGATAGGAAATACTCAAAAGTATGCTCGAGCTTAGTTTTTCAACTGAAGAAATTTTACCGGTGGAATCCACATGCCCAAGTACAAAATGCCCGCCAAGCTTTTTATTCAGCGTGAGAGAACTTTCAAGATTTACTTTACTACCGGATTTAAGAAAACCAAGATTTGTCTTTTTCAAAGTTTCTTCAACGGCTTCAACAGTAAAACTTTTTTCATCAAAGGAAACAACAGTCTGGCATGTACCATTAATGTTTATGCTGTCACCGGTTTTAATATCATTTAAAATATTTTTTGCTTCGATGGTAAGCTTTATTCCACCGCCAAAAGTATTAACACTTTTTACGCTGCCCACTTCTTCAATTAACCCGGTAAACATTTTCAGCTTTTCATTTTGTTAAAATTGTTAAAACATCATCGCCGATTTTTTCAGCAGAGCTTACTTTTAATTTTATTGCCTGCTTAATGGAATTTACACCAACATCTTCAACTACAGAAAAACCATTTCCAATATATTTGGGACTCTGGAAAAGATAAATATCGTCGTACAAATCCTGCCTTATAAATGATGTAAATATTTTTCTTCCACCTTCAACAAGAACCGAAGCAATATTATTTTCCGCCAGTGCTTTTAGCAGTTCAACAAGGTCCAATGTCTTATCTTTATTTTCCTTTACATATAAAATTTTTACACCGGAATTAACAAGCTTATTTATCTTCTTCTTCTTTTCAATTGAACAGGTTGAAGTAATAAGATATAAATTTCCATCACCTGTATTTTTAAATAATTTATAGTCATCACTCAGCTTAAGTCCGGCATCAAGAACAATCCTTTTAGGATTTCTTCCTTCAACAAAACGAACTGTCAGATCGGGGTCATCAATCTTAACTGTATTTGCTCCAACTAAAACAGCATCATACTCACTTCTTAAGGAATGCACCATCTTTCTTGAAGGTAAAGATGTAATCCATTTTGAATTACCGGAAAGATCTGCAATCATACCATCAAGTGTCTGAGCAATTTTAATGGTTACATACGGAATTTTTCTTGTGATATACTTGAAAAAAAATTTATTCAGTTCAATACATTCCTTTTCAAGGAATCCAACTTTAACATCAATACCGGCCTGCTTAAGGTGCTTAATCCCTTTGCCGCTTACAAGCGGATTCATATCAAGCGTACCAATAACAACCTTCTTAATTTTCTTCTCAATTATTGCATCAACACAAGGTGGGGTTTTACCATGGTGGCAGCACGGTTCAAGGTTAACATAAAGTGTTGAACCTTCAACTTCCTGTTTTGAGTTTTTAATAGCTTCAATTTCCGCATGATTACCTCCAAAATTTTTATGGTAACCGGCACCAATTATTTTATCATCTTTAACTAAAACAGCGCCAACCAAAGGATTCGGCGAAACATTTCCTTTCCCCTTCTTGGCAATTTCAAGTGTAAGTTTTATGTAAGATTCGTCAGTCAATTTATTTTATTTCAAGAATTTCGTATTCCAGCATTCCGGCAGGCGCTTTAACCTTAACAAGTTCACCAACCTTTCTGCCCAACAACCCTTGCCCTACCGGTGAAGTAACAGAAATTTTCCCTGCCTGAAAATCTGCTTCTTCAGGTGAGACCAGTGTATATTCATAAGTCTTGCTGTTAACAACATTTTTAACATTAACGGTACACAAAATACCAACTTTATCCTGAGGAACATTGGATTTTTCAATTACGCGCGCACGTGAAAGAATATTTTCAAGCTTGGAAATTCTAAGCTCAAACAATCCCTGTTCTTCCTTTGCGGCATCGTACTCGGCATTTTCCGATAGGTCGCCATGAGAACGGGCTTCGGCAATTTTCTGTGCAATAGATTGTCTGCCTGTTGTTTTAAGTTCAGAAAGTTCTTTTTCTAATTCTACCAATCTTTCTCTTGTTATATAAACAAAGTTAGCCTGGGACATATAAAACCTATTTTTAAAAATGATTTAAAAAAATTGCCACTGCTTTTAGCAGTGGCAATGCCAAACTACAAAAATTTATCTAAGTTGTCAACAATGGCAAATCACGTTTAGGAAAATATTTTTTTTAGTAAAATTACTCATCTGATTACCTGGATCCTGCAAACCGGGGCATATTTACAATAACAACAGACCTTGGTTTCTCTATTCTTAAGTGATGATAAATTGAATTTTCCTTCTGCTATTTTACCAACATAGTTCCGGATATTCTCAACCGCAGATTCCATTATAATATTATAAAACTCAATAATCTCGGCTTTTTTGTTCTCATCAACCAAATTGAAATCTTTCATTCTTGGTTTAGAAACGAGGGTTCTTCCAAAATCATTCTCATTATATTTAAGAGAGTAGATGTAAGCGCCCGCCGGATCAAGTACAGTATTAAATTTTTCCTGAAGCATTTCTTTTGCCGCAAGCATATAAACAGGTAACTGCAAAGAAATTCCGTTAAGGAGATCATCGGTTGAGGGTTTTTTGCCGCTTAGTTTATAGTCAACAATGCTGTAAAGTTGTCTGTTTTCATCAAGTTCAATCCTGTCTATTTTACCTCTTAACCTTGTACCGCCAACTGAAAAGTCCGACAACATTGAGCTTGCCTTGCCGTGATTTTTAAAAACTCCAAAGGCTGCCTCGAAAAATGCCGGGATAAAACCTGTTTTATCTGTCCTTTCATATTGAAGAAAGCGAAAAAGAATTGAATCTTCTTTCTTATTATTTATTCCGAGTATCTTTTCTTTTTCATAAAATGAAGTTACAGGATTGAGTCGGGCAGTTTCAATTTTATCGTTTGCAATTTTAAAGATCAGTTTCAAAAGGAATGTAAAAGTTTTATCCGGGCAGTCTTTAATTGTAATTCCCTCTTTTATAACAGCAGAATAAAATTCATATAAAACAATATGAAGCAGCGAACCCATTTCCAGCGCTTCAATTTCTTCTGTCGGTTCTTCTATAACCTGGATGTTTAAAATTCTCTCAATGAAATACTGGAACGGACAAGCCGCATACTTTTCAAGCTGAGTAATAGAGTATTGCCGGTTTATATACGAAGCGAGCCTTTCAAGAGCTTTACCAGATAAAGGGAATTCACTGCCGGGCAGATTTATATATCCATTAAAAATATTTTCTTCTGAAGGATGCTCTCTTCTGAGTTTTTCAACTGCAATAGCTTTTGTAATATTTTTCCTGCAGTAATTACCAAGTATTTCCTTTGAAATTACAAATGAATCGTAATCATCAGTAACAGATGTTTTTAAGACTTCGGCCAGTGAATACATTGAATCTGAGTAATCAGCTTCCGTTTTTGTAGTTATATTGAACAGCCTTTTAATATCTCTTAGATAGTTTGAAGGCACAAGTTCTTTTTCATTTTCTGTAAGAGGATAGGTAAGGAACAAGTTCTTATTCCAGCAGGATAAAACCTGGTAAAGATGATATCGTTCTTCTGTCTGGTGAATCATCTCACCTTTCTGGAAAGAACCCGACAGGAAAATTTCAGGATTAAAGCGGGTGGGAAAGTCGCCTTCGGTTAATCCGCTTATAAAAAGGTAATCAAACTGCAATCCGCGTATTTCATTTATAGTGGTTACCTGCACTCCGAAATTTGATCTCTCCTTTATATTGAAGCGGGTATTCATTGCAATAACCTTCAACTGGTCAAGGAAAAATCCAAGATGAAATTTCTTATCGGAACTATATTCATTTTCAAGAAGCACAAATACTTCTTCTATTTCATCCATGAATACAGATACTGCTTTAATATGTTCTTCCTTGTTGCCGTCTTTTGCTTCCAGCAATTTAAGCGGCAGTTTAAGTGTAAAGATTAGTTTCTTAAGTTCGTTCAGAAAATTCTTAAGCGTTAATTGATGATTGAACGGAGCTAAAAGAGTTTGAATGAAGTTAAGGTCAGCTAAAACCTTTACGTATATTTTTCTTTTTTGTTCTCTTTCAAAATCGTCAAGGTCATATTCCTCATCAAGATCAATTATACTTTGCTGAATTTTATGGCGCCAGATGTTGTAACCGGAAATGACTTTAAGATTTTCTGCAACAGATAAGATTTTTGAAAGATCAACATTACCGAAATGAAGAAAGCCGCAGCTTAAAGCTCTTGAAATATTTTTATAGTAAAAATCATTCTCAAGTATTTCAAGGAAGTTGATAATACCAATAACCGGGTACGACTTTGCAAGCTGGAGCCTGTCTGTTAAGTTAAATGGAATTTGCAGTGAAGTAAATATTTCTCTAACCGCAGGCGAGTATTTTTCAATCAGGTTAAATGCGACGCATATTTTATGCGGCTGTATTTTTTCTTCCAATAAAAGATTTTTAATTTCTTTGGCGATCAATTCAATTTCATTGGTCCTGTCCGAAGCAACAATCTCCGTTATATTTTGCTTGTATAAATCAATGCTCTCGTTCTTATTGGTAATAAAAAGTCTTTCGGCTATAATAGAAGAAAATGAAGTTTGCCGGTTTGACGTTTTATCAATAACAGGCCTGAATCCTTTTCCAAAAAGACTATTATAACATTTGTTAAGATGAGAAAATATAAAATCATTCCCGGGATTGTAATCGAAGAATATGTACAATGCAAGGTATGGTTCTAATGAGAGTTTATTTATTAACTCAACTTCGGGATTAGAAAACTCATCGAACCCGCTTATAATTACTGTATTAACTGAATTAAAATTACTTCTGAAAATTTTATTAAATGATTCGGTGCTCTCTTTTTTCAGATCAGCATAAATATCACCAATATCTTTCACATTAAGCTGAATGCACTTCAGGTTCATCTGCGCATAAATATTTGAAATATCTATCGCTTTAATTTTTTCCGTTCCCTGAAGAGATTCCGATTCTTTCAAAATAATTTCCGGTGTTATACCTTGTCTTTTATATTCGGAAATTACGTTGCTTATTCTTTTAGTGGTACCTTCAGGAATTTCATTGCCATAGTTTGAAAAATATTTCAACCCGGTTTGTTTTATGCTTTGCTTTAGTAGTACGGATGCGGTTGTTTCCGTAAGCGGTTTGAATGATTTAATACCCGATAACAGTTTTGTAGATAACGTACCGAGAGTTTCAACATTAAGTTCACTCAGCGTTTGATCCGGACTTTTGGAAATAAATTCTTTCCTTGTGGCTCTCAACTTCCTGTTGGTGGGAACTATATAAAGAAGTTCGTTAGTCTTCCCTGTTGAAATTTTTTCATTTATAATTTCTTCAAGATCAACAGAATAAATATTTTGCTTGGATAAAATCATTTTAATGCCAGCATTAAATCTCTGTAGGAAGACAAAATCTGTTTTGAATCATCAAGCTTTAACATGTTTTTAATTGAAGAGAATCTTTGCCGTGCATCTGCATTACCATTTATAACAAGCGTTTCAATTTCCAGGAACTTACCCAGGCGTTTTACATTATCAAGATGAATCCTTGAGTTATCAAACATCCAAAGTTCTCTTTTCTTCTTTACAACAGTCTCAACTTCAAAAAGCTGTCTAAGAAATTTTCCAGCTTTCTTCGCATCAAGTTTAAGAATTTCATAATCAGACCAACGTGCCTTACCGGTTTCATCCCGGTTATATTTAATCAGTTCCGCTTCATCATCAAATAAACGAAGCTTTAACAAACCATTATTCGTTCTGTAATAAATATCGGATTGATTTAATACTCTGATGTATTCGGCGCCAATCTCCGATAGAATGTTACGATATAAAGTAAAATTCTTTACCGCAGTTTTTAATTCAAGATTTTTAGCCATCTTTTCAATTGTTTAATTTTACATTACAAATTACTAAAACAATCTTTATTTGGGCAATCTTTCGGGCCAAATAAATTTCCTGAAACCAAATAAAAGTCAGGTAGTTTAAAAAAGTGTTGACAATTTGAATAATGAATTTGATATTTAGAACAAAAAAGACAGAGTTATGAAAAGAGCATTATTATTAATGCTTTTTCTCCCTATTGCATTCCTGAATGCACAACAGCTTGGAGAAATGGCACCAGAAAAGCCAAGAGAAATTTTCCCCGACAAATCAATTGGTTTAGACTTTATGTTTACTGAAGGCGGGTTCGGTCTTGGAAGTTTCTTTAGACACAACCTTACTAATTCACTTTCGTTTTTTACGGACATTTCTTTCTCTGAAGGAAAAGACTCCCGGGAAGTGGAATATGTAACTTACTGGGGAGAGACTTACACTCCCGGCAAAAAGAACAGAATATTTTTAGTCCCTTTGAATTTTGGATTACAGCAGCGCTTGTTTGAAAATGTTATAACAGATAATCTCAGGCCCTATATTAACTTCGGTGTTGGACCAAGTATGATTGTAACAACTCCTTATGACAGAGAATTTTTTAATTCGTTTTCCAAAGCACAGGCACGTTATACACTTGGCGGCTATATCGGAATAGGAGCAAACTTCGGGTTGGATAAATCAAGCTTGCTTGGAATTAATATACGCTACTATGAAATCAGATTTTTTGATAAAGGTGTTGAGAGCCTTGACGGCATTTATCAAAAAAGTTTAGGTGGTTTTTTCTTTACGATAAACGTTGGAATAATGTATTGAAAGAGTCAATTCCGGAATTCACCGGATTCAGAAAAGGAGCCTTTGAATTTTTACGCGACCTTTCGAAGCACAACAATTTAAAATGGTTTAAAGACAACAGGGTAAGGTATGATAATGAACTGATTCTTCCTGCCCGGTCATTCATCGTTGAAATGGGCCAGTTCTTTAACCGGTTGAATCCATCTATCAGGACAGAACCCAAGTTCAACGAAACCATTATGCGTTTAAATAAAGATCTCCGTTTTGCAAAAGGAGAACCTTACAGGAATTATTTATTAATTCATTTCGGCAAGTTTAAAATGGATTCTGAGTTCTATGTTTATATGGATCCTGATAATTTTGATTATGGTCTATTCCTGAACAACTCCGAAGGTGAAAATTTTCATCTTAAGAGAAACCTGAAACGATATCGTAAAGAATTTTTAAGCTGCCTTGAGAAATATAAAATTTCCAAAAGTTTCAGCTTTTTAGAGCTTGGTAAAGAATCCAGGTTAATCGGGAAAACCTTTAATCCATTAAAACATATTGATATACTTGAAAATCAAAAGTTCAGCTTGTTGCAGAAATCATTAAAACTTCAGGATAAAAAAATATACTCGCAGAATTTTTTAGTAGAAGTCATAAAAAGTTTCACTAATCTATATCCAGTCTATTGTTTCGGCATTACAAATCAGCCCTTAAAACTTATAGAAGAATTTGAAAATCATTTTGGAATTATTGAATAGACAAATTTTAATAGAATCTTAAACACCAAAATAATTTTTTTATTTTTTAACAATGTATTTACTAAGTTTATTTTGAAAATGATAAAGTTTATTAAACTAATATTACTAATTGCTTTTACCGGAACAGCAATGAAAGGACAAAATTTGAATTTTTATCAGAATCTCTATAATGATTACGCCGACTATAAGGAAGCGTCCTTGTTCAAAATGGATTTGAAGCATTCGGATATACTTCCATTAATAAATAAGCTTAAAGAGAATAAGAAATTTTCCGTGGAAGAACTTGGTAAGTCCGTTGAGAACAGGGGAATATTCAATATAAAGTTTGGGAATGGACCAACAAATGTTTTGCTCTGGTCCCAGATGCATGGAGACGAGCCTACTGCTACAATGGCGCTATTTGACATATTTAATTTTCTGAATGCCGACGATAAGTATAATAACGTAAGGGAAGGCT
>CAZIDB010000173.1:0-1535 GCA_964537965.1 uncultured Melioribacter sp.
GATTATGAATTATTAATGCTTCATCACTTGTGTCGAATACAGGAGCAAGGTTAAGTAAATCGCTTTCCTTTATTTTACAATCCGTAGAAACATTATCCGGAATTAACCACCTGGAGCCACTATCGGGAAAAGAAATTGAATCAAGGATGGTTAACCATGTTGGCGTTGCAGATTTGCTGTTTGTACAAAACTCAATTTTTATCTTCTCAATATTTTTAGATTTCCATTGAATTAACTTAGCGCCTGCAACCTGTAATTCCTCTCCGCCGTTAGGTGTAAGCAATTCAATTGAAGCTGTAGAATTAATTGTAAATACATCATCACTTTCATCAGATGCCGTTGAAGCCGAATCAGAATCCGAAATTCTTATTTTGCAGTCTGTAGAATTAATTGAATCAGGTACAGTCCACAAGTAGCTGTCATTTATAGCCGGATAATCTGAAACTATCTCTTTCCAGTTAGCCCCATTATCATCTGAAATTTCAAGATCAATATTGGACATATAGATACTTGTCCAGGTAATATTTGTTTTGGGACCAACAATTTCAATAAGTTCACCGCCATTTGGATAAGTAAGTTTAACTGCGGGGTCAGTATCTTCTGAAATAGAACCGTGCTCCATGGTTAAAGTAATTTTTTTACCCTGCATATTCTTAATGCTTGCAGCAACAAATCTTACTTCACTAAAGTCTTTAACATACAAGAATTGCAAATCGAATAATTTACCATCAAGCGTAGCACCGGATGAGGTAACCCAGCTTAGAGAAATTAATCCGCCGCTGCAGGAAACAAAAAGATTGTCATCATCCGGCAGGCTGATATTTGTAACACCGGATTTTATTTCTTCAGGATCATGACTGAACACCACGGTTTCCTCACCATAACTGAACTGCAGAGAAATTGATTTAACGTTAGGTATAGAAGATGATACGCTTACAGGCACCAGTACATCAACCGGCGGATTAGCTGTAGGTTTGCCTACCCTGATTGTGTCCTGCCCAAACACAATTGAGGAGAGCAAAAAAAGTGTGATGATAATTCTAAACTGTATCATAGGTATCACTCCTAAATATTCATACCCGGCTCAACTGAACCGGGTATATTCTATACAAAAAGAATTCCTACTTAACCAGTAACATTTTTTTGGAAATAATCTGCGAACCGGAATTTATCTGGTAGAAATAAGGTCCGCTTACTACTTTAGCTCCTTTAGAATCATCACCGTTCCATACAATTTTATGAATACCGGCAGGCATTTCCGAATTAACAAGTGTGTTAACCAATCTGCCGAGGATATCATAAATTTTTACCGTAACATATGAAGTTTGCGGTAATGCATATTTTATAGTTGTGGATGGATTAAAAGGATTCGGATAGTTCTGCTCAACATAAAATGAAACCGGTATTTCTTTCGCAGCATCAACTCCTGTTATGGTATTTGAGCCATAAGCAGGTCCCTGTTTGGAAGCAGCACCATTGACAGAATATGATGAAGAAATCAATCCAGCCGTATTATCATTACTCTTTAAATTAAA
>CAZIDB010000173.1:1635-10322 GCA_964537965.1 uncultured Melioribacter sp.
TCAATTGAAGCTGTAGCAAAAGTTAAATCAGCCAAAGCCGGGCTTGCAGATGCAGGCCAAACATGATAATTGATATAGAACAGAATATCTGCAGCATCAAGTCCGTCTACCCTGTTATCTTTATTAACGTTTGCATTCAAATAAGCCTGGTTTGTTAAAGTAATACCACTAATATGGTTTGCTATTGCCAAACAATCGCCCTCTTCAACTTCACCGTTCAGATTTGCATCACCCTTTACTAATGAAAGATTCAGGTTGGATGTATAAGTGATTGTTCCGTTGAAAATTTCTAATGGAATTGTACCGTTATTTACCCAGTCAGATGCTAAACCTTCTACTGTAGCGAAGCCATCGGTCTCAGCCGCAACTTCAAATGTTAAAGTGAATAACACTCCGCTGTAATTAATTTCGCTGTCGCTGAATCCTACACTGATGAATTCTAATTCATCTGTATAAACATGCCTGAACTGAGTAGCCCAGTTAGCGTTATTAAATATTGTACCTGTTCCCGTTGAGTAACCTTTATATCTTATTTTATGTTCATCAAAAGTTATTTTACCTGAAAGAAAAGTAAAGCCAAGCGGTACAGCATTAATATTAAGAGTTACAGGAATCGTAACATAGTTACCAATATATGCAGAGGCTGAACCTATTACAACCGAAGGATTACCGTTTGTCCAACCGGTTGTTGTAACTAATCCTAAAAGAGCATCATCAACTTTATGGTATATCCTGTTTTCAACAAACGCATTACCTGTTGCACCAACGAAAACGTTGTTTTTAGCATCAACATTATCTTTGGAATATAGGGTGCCATCTGTTAATGCTATTGCATATCGTGTAATGTTGTTTGCGTAACCATCAAAGTAACAATCATTAATTTTTACATCGGATACATAATCGTCATCGGTTAAATCTGTAATCTGAACGCCGCGTGAATTTGTGCTTTGGAAATACAAACCGCTAAATACTGGTTTCTCAATAAAGCCGGACATATTTAATCCAACCAAACCATTACCGATAACTTTAAAAGATCCGTAGAATAATGGTCTTGTAATTCTTGATGAGGAATCAGGATAACCGGGATAAGGCTCGGTCAGCATTAATATTCCATTCTCGGTATTGTTAGAAATACTACCTACACCCATAAGAGAAAATCCGTAAATATCATCAAGTCCAAGGTTCTGGGCGATCTTATGAACATTTATTGTCGGTTTAAGTACAATACCATTTTTGTTTCCATCAAATGTTCCGTCAACAATACCAATACTTTGGGCTGCATCTAATTCTAATCCCGATTCTGCATTCTCGGAGAAATCCGGTTTTGAGAAATTAAAATTATTCATGTGCAGACCATACAAACCATGTTTTCCGTTTAAACGGGCTGAAACATCAATAAGTGAAACATTGGTTGTTTGTCCAAGGCAGGTATCCGGCAACGGGCTGGGAACTGGTATGCTTGGATCCCATTGATAAACTCCCTTATAATGTAAGTCAAATAAAATTCCGTTATTACTGTTATTGTTTGCCGCTACGTTTGAGAAAAGTATGTTATCGCAAAAGACCACTTCAATACCGTTATCATCTTCGGTAGATCCGTTTTCATATGATGCGCCGGTGTTAAAACTGATATGGTCAGATTCAATAAATGCCATACCATCTGTTTTATTATAACATGAGTTTACTATGTTCATTCCAATTCTGCTGCAATCCTCAAACTTCAAACCCTGGTCATCATTATCGCTTATAATAACGTTATTCATCTCTATATCATTACAAAGCTGGAAAGTAAATCCGTTTTCATCCGGATGATAATCAGGATATGCTTTACCGTTGTTAGATGAGAATAAATTGCTGATAGAAATATAATTTGAATTATATGCGGCAAATCCTCTAAGGTTTTCCCATATACCAACGTTATCAAAGGTCAAATGATTGCAGAAAAATATTGCTACACCACCCATATTGTTTTTATAGAAATTACAATCTTTTACTTCAACGGAATCTATATTCTCCAGAAGTAAACCGAATTCAGCATTGGTATAAACGTCAACATTTTCAATTGTCAGTTTATCCCTGTGATAATAAGATTCAATTCCTTTTTTCTGAATTCCCGGTCCCGGAGAAGATTGAGCTACTTTGAAATTTTTAATAGTAACATCGTTTGTTTCTATCTGGAATGATCTTGTGGAAGGTTTAACCTCACCGATTATTTTCACCGGTTTTGTTAAAACCAGATCTTCCTCATATACTCCATCAAAAACATACACGAAATGACCCGGTTTTGTTTTATCAAGACCACGTTGTATGTGCCTGTAAGGTTTTGCTCTTGAACCATTACCATCCGCATCACTGCCAAGGATGGATACGAATGTTGTATCAAATACCGGAATAAAAACAAAACTTGCACTGATTGTATGGTTAGCTGTAATATTTTCGAACGTATAGCTGCTTAAAGCACCAATCGATACATCATCCACTAATACATCTTCAATACTGTAACCCGAGTTAGGGACAATTGAAAATGTTTGATTGCTTCCTCTTGCAAGCGTTGTCGTTCCGGATGGAGAGATGGAACCATGTGCTGCAGCAAATGCATTGATTGAATATGTAGTTACACTTCCACTGCCATATGGAGTAAAATACCAGACTGAAGAATAATTTCCATTTATGCCTACTCTCCAGTAATATGTAACCCCCTGAATTAATCCAACAGAATTATTTATAGGATAATTGCCGGCTCCATAAGCTGAGACTTCAGCATTAACCAGCAATTTACTTTCGGAAAAATCCGAATAACTGGTACTTACCTGTACAGAATAATTGTATGGCCCATAAATGTAAGGGGTTGGAACATACCACCAATAAAGTGTTGGTGTAGCCGTTTCCCATGTTGAACCATTTACAGGTGCTGAAAGATAAGGTTGGCTTTGTCCTAAACTAACAGTTGTGGTAATTATTAGAAAAAGACAAAGTTTAAGATACCTTTTAAGTAAAAGTTCCATGACCGCCACCTCTGAAATTGTTTAATAATCAAATCAAAAAATCTATATTACAAATTGAGAATGTAATGAACAGTTTTATAACTTGTTTAAAAAATCTATATCATGGAATCAAAGTTTAAATGTCCCCAAAGGTGAAGATATAATACTCCAAGGTTTCTTCAGAATTTGGGCACATCCGTGCAAAGTATTCCGATAGAAAACGAAATAGTCTAATCCATGTTGAGTTAACCGAAACGCCAAGAAAGGGTCGTGTATTTTTTTTGGCAGAAATTAACGAAACAAAGATCTTAATTCCTTTACACATTTTTATCTTTGTTGTACAAAGTTAGGAATCTTTGATTGTATCTTAATATTTAAAATTTTAAATGTCAAACAAAAGATAGAAGAACGTGTCCACCTCACAAATCATACCATATTAATGATAAAAATAACCATTACCCGGAAATTCATCTGAACCGATCAGAAAATTGAAAACATATTTTCAATATAACATATCCGCACAATCCAACAATTGGATATTCAAAACTGATTTAAAACAGTCACTTTTAAAATAAATTTATTCTCTAAGGCATAAAAATAAAATCAATTTTACCGATAATAATATAAACTCAAACGATGTTGTTATATAAAGACGGCAATGTGCAGTGCAATAGACCAGGAATAGAATTTAAATATTAAACAGATGACTAAATTGAACCTGAATTTTCATCCGTTTAACCAGGTACTGAAAGTTATCTGATTTAATAAACGGTATTTATAATTACTTTATTTTGGGGGTTCGATACCGCTCTTTCCTTTTGCCTCAAAAACTTTATCAATTGCTGAATCGAAATATAACTACTAAAAGATTACATCAGCTTGTTAGTTAACAGAGATGATACTAGAATATTATTTAACAATTTAAGAAGACAAAACAATGAATAAGGCTCTTGCTTTTATTTTCTTCTCCTTTATGAATGCTTCAATTTTATCTGGAAATGTTTCATTACAAAATATACATAACGATATGCATAGCATGGCCCCTGCTTCAGTTTCAAGCGCCGAATGGCGAAGCAGTCTCGGCTTGTCAGTTTCACAGGTTTCTGCCTGTGATAACGTACGATTAATGATACGAACAAGCGGCTATCCAAATGGATCAAAATTTAAAGCTAAGATTTACAAATACGATTCAGAAGCAAGTAGAAATTTTGTAACCGAAGTTACCATTACAATTAGTTTTTTAAGTACAGGTTATGCAACCTGGACTGCGCAATGGATTAATGATGAAGATGGATATGCCACATATATTTTTGAAGTGTATGATGAAAGCGGAAGCACCCTTTTAGGTACATCCGGTTTTCTTAAGGTTTACGATGATTCCAATCCTTCCCCGGTTAATTTAACTTTACCGGTGGACAGAACTAATTTTACCGGAACAAGCAGCAATATAAGTTTTTCCTGGCAAAATGTTTTGGAAGGAACCTGCCAGTCGCCAATTGATTTATATAGAATTGAAGTTTCAAAAACAAGCGACTTCAGTTCGCTTGAATGGTCACAGGAATTAAAAGGGACTTACACATCTCATCAGTTTAATAACGGCAATTACTATTGGAGAGTTGCGGCAAAAGATATAGCAGGCAACCCGGCCACTTTTGCAAATGCAGATTGGTCAGCAGTATATGCTTTTAAAATCGGGGAATCAAAATTCATTACAAGAATTAATGCGGGAAGTTTTACAGATAAACAATGCGTACTTGAAACAACATCATTGTTAAGCGCAATACTGGAATATTACGATGAATGGGAACTGAAATGGCTGCCGCTTGAAAATAAAAGCATTACTTTTCAAATAAACATAAATGATGAGTGGCATTATATAACTGATGAAATATCAACAACAGCATCACAAACTGATTCCAACGGAGAAGAAAGTGTCTATTTTATTCCCAAAAGAGATATCCCTTTGGGTAATTATCAAATTATAGCGGGCTATAGCGGTGATGAAAGTTACTTAGAATGTTCAGCTGCAGCAACATTATCAATTGTTAAGTCATATTCGGAACCCGTAAAATTAGTTTATCCAACTACACCAACTTCATCAAAGACACCAATTATACTTGTGCATGGAGATTTTGCCGAGACATCCACATCAAATTGTGCCTGGGATACAATGCTTGCATTCATTAAAAGAAGTAAGGATACATTTGAAAATTATGATGTTTATTTATGGAAACAGGATACAAGTATTCCAATCGGGTTTAACGGAATTACAGGCAGTGCAAAAGAATTATCGGAATTCATTCAACCAATACTTGCCGCTCACCCGGGGAAGAAAGTTATCTTAATTGGTCACAGCCGCGGAGGATTAGTTTGCAGATCATATATGAATTACAATAACCAAGGTGATAATGTTCTCGGATTGATTACACTTGGTACACCTCATCATGGTGCACCTATGGCTGTAATTGATTGGAGCCTTTTTGTTTTTAATAACCAATACCCTGATTTACCGACAAATCTTATTGATATTCAAATGCCAGCTTTTGATATGATGAGAATAGGAGACCTGAACCTGAGATGGGATAATATGGACAGCGTAATTGTTAAACCTGTTTCAGTCAACCTTAGTCCTTCTTTATTTGGTGAAGGACTTATTATGCTTACTGACAGGGATTTTAATATGATTTCAAGAACCAGAGATAATACAGTTCAATACTCGGACGGAATAAAATATGATTTCGGAAATCTTACTGAATTAAATACGAATGAAAAATATTTTGATAAAATTATTGCCTACGGAACTTATGATAATTACCTGGGAGATAACGGTAACTTGCTATCAATGATTACTCAGTTACCTTCACTGTTAAATCTGAATATGAATAATGTTGATATGAGTAAACTTCATGAACCCATTAAGTTATTAACCGATTTATTATCAAAATATACACAGGGATTTCAAAGCCGCAATGTAAATTTTCTTGCGAATGATGGTTTGGTACCGCTACAAAGTGCACTGTTTACAGATATTTCAGGAGGAATCCCATTTTCAGATATAAATGTCGGTATGGTTAAATTGAAAAACATTGAGGAAAGAAAGCAGGTTAAATCTCACAGAATCTTTTCCAATAACGACGGACTAAGCGATCATATTCATTTAATTGATATTCCCACAAGGAACAAGTACTGGCAAACTCTTGCAGGCGATATAAATTCCTTTTATGAACTTGAAGTTACTCTGCCTGATGCAAATGAATGGAACGCAAACGATTTAAAAACAATATCCTGGTCTTCCCAGAATATTCATGGAAATGTTGATATCCTGCTTTCAACGGATAACGGTCAAAGCTATCCTTACACTCTTGCATCAAATACCGCAAATGATAATAGCGAAGAAATAACTGTTCCCAACTATGGATCCATGGCTTGTAAAATAAAAATTGTACAATCTGATGATACAAGTAAATTTGCCGTTAATAATGGAAACTTCACAATTACACCTTCTGCAAGACCAAAAGGTGATGTCGATAATAACGGTTATGTTCAGGCAATTGATGCTTCACTGATCCTGCAGTATGTTGTTGGTATAGTTGATAAACCTGTTGCCGGATCTGAAGATTCTTTAATGTGCGATATAGACCGAAACGGAATGATTGGCGCTTATGATGCTTACCTGCTGCTCTATTTCGTAGTTAATGGAAGCTATCCTGAAAATATTTCTCCGAAATCTGTAACGGCAGAGAATATTTATATGGGAAAAATTTCTATTGAAGATGACGTTCTTAAAATTCCACTTATTGCAGGTGCATCGGAAAATATTTCTTCAATAAACTTGAATCTTAACATAGATGAGAAGAATTATATCATTAAAAATATATCATCAGAACTACCCAAAGACTGGTTAATGACTTATAATTCACAGGGATCAAAACTGAACATAGCAATGGTAGGATTTTCACCACTTAAAAAGGGTCTCATTTCGGAAATTACTTTGACATTAAAATCTAAATCCGCTTACGGTAAAATTACCGGCAGTGCAATTATTAATGATTTATTTGAAGCACAATTATCAGGTTCAGACGTTAAACCAATACCGGAAAAATTTGAATTATATCAGAACTATCCAAATCCGTTTAATCCTGTAACCAAGATAAAATATGACATACCTGCGGTTAACGGAAACGAAGTACAAACAATAGAATTAAAAGTATTCGATATTCTTGGTAATGAAGTTGCAACGTTGGTAAATAAAAAACAATCTGCAGGCAGTTACGAAGTAAACTTTGACGGAAGCAATTTAAGCAGCGGTATTTATTTGTTCAGGTTAAAAGGCAATTCGTTTACCTCGGTAAGAAAAATGATTCTAACCAAATAAATTTAAACCATAATATAGCCCTGAAGTCTCTTTAGGGCTTTTCTATAATAAGGTTATCGGGAGAATTTCATTTCAAAACAATCATCTTTTTAGTATAAACCTGGTTACCCATATAAAGCGAATAGAAATAAACTCCCGAAGAATATTTTGCCGCATTGAAAATATGTGAATGTTTTCCTGCAGGGAACTTCCCGTCAATCAAAGTTTCAATTTCATTTCCAAGCACATCAAAGATTATCAGTTTGCAATTACTTTCCATTGCAACAGTAAAAGTAATTTTAGTTTCCGCATTGAATGGATTAGGATAATTATTAAAAATGAAATCAGAAATAACATTATTATCCTTCTCTTCCACTTCGGTGGTAACATTTCTTTTGTAAAGACCATCATCAGTAGCAAGATACATTACATCAGGATTTGTCGGCGAAAAATCCAACTGTAATGCTACCAAGCTACTTAATCCTTCATTCATTGTCCTCCATGTTTCTCCTTTGTCAGTAGTTGAAAAAACACCATTACCAGAAGTTACTAAATAATAATCACCATCAGGCGATTTAACGAATCCACCCGGATAATTCTCTGTGCCGCCGAAGGTTCCAATAAAAGGATTTGGAAAATTAATATCCTTTTCTTCCCAGCTATTCCCATAATCGTTGGAAATATAAAAACGAGGAGAATCAATAAAATAATTATCAATAACTAAAAGACATAAATTATTTTCTATATACCAATAAGAATTATAATCCGAAAATGGTGGGGTTGGAATTATCTTGGCTGTATCACCCGTGGCTATATCAATTCCCAAAAGACAAGAATTTGAATACCTATGTGTTTTCCAAAGAATATTTTTTTCAAATTGAAATTTAGTTGTTTCCCATGATGATTTGCGAGACCAAGGAATATCATAAAATAATATCGATGTATCATTAATTTCACCTGAGAAAATACGCGGACCTATCCAAAGATCATTGACACGCTCAAAATAATTAATAAACACATTATCAATTTCCAATGGATTAAAAGTAATAAATAGACATCTTGAATCGCCACCCCAATACCTTCCATAATAAATCTCGGGAACATAAAAATAAATTTTTGTGAACCAGTTTATTCCTCCATCTTTACTATAAAAAATTTCACAGCCCCCACCAACTAATTGATTTGGATTATGGGGAGATTTTTTCATCATCCCTGGAGCGACGAAAAAATTTTTATTAACAGATTGCCACGTAAGTCCATCATCATCGCTTATCCAGATGCCGCTGTTATTAAATGCTGCAACAATTCTTTCATGATTATCAACTTCAATTATCTGGGCAGCATTTACT
>CAZIDB010000174.1:0-10303 GCA_964537965.1 uncultured Melioribacter sp.
ATTGTTTACTGTTTCAAACATACTTAGCCTTACTGTTGGTTTATGTATCTCAATGATTGTTTTTCTATGGATACTCTATCAGTTCAGTTTTAATACTTACATTGATAATGCCGACAACATTTACAGACTTGTTCGGTTTGACATAGAGGGTAGCACTATATTTCCTCTGAATCTATCCGGAATGTTAAAGGATAACTTTCCTGAAATAAATAAGTCGGCAAATTTTTATCGTGGTAGCATACAAAATATACAAACAAGTAAAGGGAAAGGAATACAGGAAGATGGATGCACAGTGAACGTTGATTTCTTTGATGTCTTTTCCTTAAAGTTTGTTTCAGGAAATACCAAAAGCTGTTTCCAACAGATCAACTCAGTTGTTATAACAGAATCTTTAGCAAAAAAATTATACAAAGGAAAAACAGCTTTAGGAAATACAATCTTCTCACAGGATAATTCTGATGACAAAAAATTAACCGGCTGGATAATTACGGGCATAATTAAGAATCCGCCTCGAAATTCTGATATCAAAAGTTTCAATCTGTTTTTTAATTCCCGATTAGATGAAGAAAAAGAAATCTCATATCTTAGTAAAAAGGAGAACTGGCATCAAAGACTTTCGAACACTTATTGTTCAGAAGTATACCTCATGCTTAAAAATAATACTGATAAAAAAGAGTTTGTGAATAAAATAAGCAGCTTTATTAGAAGTCACATTTATAATAGTATGCACCCAAAAACATTTTATACACTTCAAGAACTTTCCGATTTCCATTTATATTCATCAGCATCAGGTATCAATACTTTTCTAACCGGCGTATTCCCTGAAGAAATTAAGTATATCTATATTTTCGGAGGAATAGCAGTTTTATTTCTTTTCGGTTCGTTCCTGAACTTCTTTGGCTACATACTAATTCTTTTTACTAAAAAAATAAAGGAAGTGGGTATTAATAAATTTCTTGGTGCAAATAGTATTTCGTTATTTAAAAAGATTAGTCTTAATTGCCTGGTAACCATCACTATTTCCCTGATGATTTCCATTCTACTATCATTTACGGTTTATAAATATACTATTAGTCTCTCACCTAATTTTCCTCCGCTTGATGAATTATTTATTGGTTACAGAGTTTTAATTTTCTTTCTGCTGGTTTTAATTGTTTCTCTTGTTCCGGCTTTTTATATAACATCTGTAATCTCCAAAGTTAAAGCAGCGGATATACTCCAGCACAAAATTGCAAATGTTGAAATTGGAAAAAACCTGTGGTGTATATTTATTACTGGTCAAATTGCTATTCCTTCATTTTTAATTGCCTGCTCAATCGTAATTTATTATCAGCTATATTTCCTAAGAAATTATGACCCCGGTTATGATAAGCAAAATGTTTTATCTTTCTCAACTTTTAATTTTAATTCTAACACTCCCGGAAATGCCTTTGAAGAAGCAACAAGATATGCCAGAATTATTCAGGCTGAACTTTCTTCTCAAAATTCTGTAGTTAGTGTTACCAGAGCAAATAACCTTCCCGTTTATACAGGAACGTCTTATATGACAGGAATATTTAATAATGGTAAGGTAGAATTTGTAAATCAATGGGATATTGATAAGGAATTTTTTAAAACATGGGGGATCCCTTTGTTGAGAAAAGCAGATTTTGAAAATCTAAAGGGAAATTTTAATTATGCTTTTCTTTCTGAACGAACCGCAAAACATTTTGGAATTGATTATAAAAATAAGTCGTTGCCTTTTCAATGGAACGATTATGTAATAATTGGAATTACTAATGATATTCATATTGGAACATTCAAAGAGAAAAACCTTAATATAATTTTTCATTATTATAAGGATGTTAAATCTGACTATACCCCTTGTCTGGCAGTTAAATATAAAAATGGAATGGAAAAAGAAGTAATAGATTTTATTAACTACCAATGGAAAAAACTAACCGGATCATCTTCCTCCATTTCATATAATGATCCTGACTCAATACAACAGTTTTCCAGGGAAGAACTTGCTCTTAAAGTGTTGGGCTTATTTGCCTTTATAACTTTTTATATGGCTCTCATAAGTATTTTCTCAACTATCTCTTTCAACATAAAAAATAAAACTAAAGAAATAGGCATCAGAAAAATTCTCGGAGCTTCAACAAAGTCAATTCTACTCCTGATTACAAAAGAAATATTTCTACTTGTACTTGTAGCGGGAATAATTATTTCTCCCTTTGTTTTTATCGTTATGAATAAATGGTTGGAAGATTTTTCTTACCGGGTTAACATAAACTGGTGGGTGTTTGCCCTAACAAGCGGAATTGCTTTAGTGATTTCATTAGCTACTGTTCTCTTCCAGGCAATAAAAGCTGCAGCTGCTAATCCCGTGGAGAGTTTGAAGTATGAATAGGCCTAACCCTTACCCTTCCCAAAGGGAAGGGCTGATTTATTTTATTATAAATCCTGAATTAGAATTCCATCTGGCATCAGGAATCTGATAGCAAGATTATCTTATCAAGCATCGGCACGCTATCTAAATTCAGATATTGATCTTAGTAACTCTTTAATACAAACATTCAGCATACATAGGAGAGGTAAATGAAATTTAAGTGGAGAAAATATGTTTAAAAACTATTTTAAAATTGCACTAAGAAAAATTCTAAAGACAAAAATATTTTCTATCATCAGTATTTTAGGATTAACAATAGGCATTACAGCATGCCTTCTTATCCTGCATTATGTTACGTTTGAAAAAAGTTATGATAAGTTTCATCCTGATTATGAAAGGATTTACCGTTTACGTTATGAACGGACGGATGAATTGGGCGATGCTGTACGGTTTGCTTCCTGCTGCCCGCCTGCTGCCGCACGAATCCGTGAGAATTATCCCGAGGTAAAAAAAATTGCTCGTCTCTTTCGGGCTCAGGCTTCGGTATCTTACGGCGAAAGAAAATTCTTTGAAGAAAAAATATTCTATGCCGAACCGGAATTCTTCAGCATATTAAGATTCAGGTTTATACAGGGCAATCCATTAATTGATTTGCAAAAACCCGGCAACGCATTTATTTCCAAATCAACTTCTAAGAAATACTTTGGAAATGAATATCCAATTGGAAAAACAATTAGCATAGATAAAAAAGATGATTACCAGATTGTCGGCATATTTGAAGATGTTCCTGAGAATTCTCACATTAAGTTTGATATAATCTTACCCTGGCAGAAGCTGGCGGTAAAGTACGGACCAGATTATACTGAGTCCTGGGGAGAAACCGGAGCTTATACTTATCTTATTTTAAAACCCGGTACAGATGCAGCATCATTTGAAAAGAAATTACCCAGGCTTGTTGAAAAGGAATGCCCCTGGCTTAAAGAATACAAAATGATTATAGATTTAAAGATGCAGCCACTTGCAGATATTCACCTCAATTCAAATTTCATGCAGGAATATGAAGTTAACGGAAACAAAGATTCTGTTAACTTCCTTTTCATTATTGCAATCTTCATTATTGTAATGGCCTGGGTAAATTATGTTAACCTATCTACTGCAAGATCTATTAACCGCGCTAAAGAAGTTGGCTTAAGAAAAGTTGTCGGCGCTTCAAGGAAACAATTGGTAACTCAGTTCTTCTTTGAGATAATAGTTATTAACCTGATTGCTATTCTACTCGCAATTCTAATATTTGGTCCGGCTCTTTCTATATTTGAATCCGTCACAGCAATAAAGAGTGACTATTCTTTTATTCTACAAAAATGGTTTTGGTCGGCAATTGCAATTATGTTTACTGCCGGAGTTTTATTGTCGGGATTTTACCCGGCACTTGTATTATCGTCTTATCAACCCGCAAAAGTTTTAAAGGGAAAGTTAGGCAACGAAGGCAAAGGAATAACATTAAGAAAAGGATTGGTTGTTTTTCAGTTTGCAATGGCTATTGGTTTAATTGCCTGCACATTTACTGTTTATGAACAGGTAAAATTCTTACGCTCGCAAAGTCTTGGTTTCGATGTTGAACAAACATTGGTAACAAAAGCTCCGCGTGTACGCGATGAATCATACGGAGATAAATTTACTTTATTCAAAGAAGCAATCCTGAGCTATCCGGGTATTACAAATGCCTGTCACGTTACAGAAGTACCGGGCAGACAATTGCTGTGGGATGCGGGCGCAATCTACAAAGTTGGAGATGACATTTCCAAAGGTAAAAACTATCAAATCATGGGCGTTGATTATGACTTCCTTAGTTTCTTTAATATTAAACTGGTTGCCGGAAGAAACTTTTCAAGAGAATTTGGTACGGATAAAGAATCCCTGTTGCTGAATGAAACCGCTGTTAAATGGATGGGATTTAAAGACGCTAAAAGTGCAGTTGGTCAGAAAGTAAATTATTGGGATGAAATATTTACAATTGTTGGTGTTATAAAAGATTATCATCAGCAGTCACCAAAGGCAGCATTTGAACCAACACTTTATCGTTTTATGCCAACCGGCAGAGATGTAAGAGGTCATTTTGCAATAAGACTAAATACACAAAACATAAATCAGTCAATTGAGTTTGTACAGAAAAAGTACGTGGAATTTTTCCCGGGAAATCCTTTCGATTACTTTTTCCTTAATGATTATTTCTCTCAGCAATACAAATCTGATGAACTGCTTGGAAAAGTATTTACAATCTTTGCGTTGCTTGCTGTTATTATTACAGCGCTTGGCATTTTCGGATTATCATCATTCAGCGCTGCCCAGCGTACAAAGGAAATAGGTATAAGAAAGGTATTGGGAGCAAGTATTCAGAACGTAACTTACTTGTTGGTAAAAAACTTTCTGTACTTAATTGTAATATCATTCATCATCATTTTCCCAATTCTGTTATACGGAATAAACTACTGGCTGAATAGTTTTGCAAACAGAATGTCTTTAAACATCTGGATTTTTATTATTCCCTTGTTCCTCGTGACATTTATTACCTTACTTACAGTAAGTTTCCTGGCAATTAAGGCAGCAACAGCAAATCCCGTGGAAGCAATTAAGTATGAATAATTTTTTATACGGAGATTAAACAGGAATTAATTCTTATAACAATAGGATCTGCAATGAAAGATGTTAATATACCTCTACCTGATTTTCTGGAACAACAAATAGCAGAAATAGAAGTTAAAATAAACGGGAAAAAACGGCAGTATAATTTTCGTGTAGAATCTTTCAGATGGGAACCGGATAATAAAATTTTATCCGTTGAAGAAAAGATTAAACTGCTTCAGCAGAGTTTAAATAATTATGATAAACCCTGGCAGTTAATTCAAATATTCAAGCCCGGAGAAGATTCGAAATTTATCCAAGTGCTGTTTAGACAGAAAGGTCCTTTCTAATATTTAAAACCTATGCACAGAATATTTCCTTTACAGGAATCCTGGAAAATGCAAGATGTTACCAAACATAAACAAAGGCGAAGCAACTTCGGTTCGAGTTGAAATAAAAAGCGCTTATGCCGATACAGATTTTGTTTCAATGACATTCGGTGCGGATAAGAAAGGTCTTTACAGAACAAAGAGAATTTTTACACTGGTTTCCCAGACGTTTGACGGACAGTTTTATACAAGAGTATATGAACAGTCATTTGTAACACATAATTGGGTTGGACATTTCCATACAATAATAACAGCTATGCCTAAGCAGGTTGTTGTTGATAACTCAACTGCCGTAGAATGTTCTACCTGGGGTATGCCTTACTTTGTACGTTGACATCTTTAAGAAAGAAATTAAATTAATTATGGAGGAATAAATGAAAACATCTAACTCTCTGTTTATAGTTATTTTTCTACTGTTAAGCAGTATTCTGTATTCACAACCTGAGGCGCCGACCGGCTTAAAGGCTGAAGTAAAAAGCTTGAATAAAAACTTTTAACATCTTCCCTTTTTAATCAGATAAAAAAATTTTAATTGCCGGTTTCAGCACGATACAATATTCCATCCTACAGATATCCGCCATTATACTTCCCAGGTTATGCAGCGTAACATATTTTGATTATTTTTCAAACTGAGATTATAGTTAAGTTTTCTTAAAACAGTTGCCGGAATGTCTTTATATTCTTCATTAAATATAATTATGAATCTTATTCTTTCCCTGTCTTTAGTCTCAATGCAGGGAAAGTGGGAAAAGAAAACAGTTACAGATGACGGGATTGTAATTTATACCAGAGAATATCCGGGGACAAATGTAAGAGAAATAAAAGCTGTCTGTAAGATAAAAGCTTCACCCCAAAAAGTATTTAATGTGGTCTTAGACAGGAATACATTCAGCGATTTAAATAAATATCTTGTTGAGTATAAAAGAATCAAAACGGGAAAAGAGAATGTCTGGTATGTATATCAAAGAGTATCTATACCATTGGTAAAGGACAGAGATTATACGCACCGGTATGAAGCCACAAGAGATACTATAAAGAATAAATATTTCCTTGCCTGGCAGATAGATAACAGGAATGGTCCGTCTCCTATTGAAGATGTTATCAGAATAGAACTATCCAGGGGCAGTTTAACTATCAGTCCTGATAAAAATGGAAATCAGTCACTCTTTATTTATCAGATGTTGTTTGATCCGGGCGGTTCAATTCCCAAATGGATAGTTAATCTAGCAAACAGGTATACACTTCCAAAAGTATTAAGAACAATACGGGAAAAAAGCCTTAACCAGCATTAGTAATTCCAGATGCAATCTTTTCGATATGTCTTTCATCTGTTCCGCAGCATCCGCCAAGAATTTTAATTTTATATTTCAGGTGAAGTTCTTTAATGTGCTCTGCAAATATCTCCGGTTCTTCAGTATCAAGTTCCGCCGCATCGTCAAGTTCTTCCGGAGTTTTACAGGAAGTGTTCGCCTGTATTCCCATCACTCTTTTATTTAACTCAGGATTTTGTTCAAGTGCTTTTATAAATACAGTCGGATGGATACAATTTACCATATAACAAACCGGATTAGGAAAAACAGTTGAATCAATTTCATTTATTACGTCATTCAATGGTGTCCCGTCTAAAATATTCCCGTTTTCCCTGATTACAAAACTCAGAATGTATGGAAGATCTGTTTTACGCATCGCTTCTGCAATTCCAATTGCTTCACTTAATGCCGGTAATGTTGATGCCTTCAGAAAATCCACACCGACCTCCGCAAGATTATTTAACTGCCAGCTATGAAATTCATATGCATCCTCTTTGCTTAAGGCTTCAGCAGGATTGTATGCATCACCCCTGCAGCTAATTAAACCGCCAATGTAAATCTTCGTTGCATATTCACCGTAACTCTTAACAATCTCATCTAAAAAAAGAAAAGCCTCTTTGTTTACATTTTTATTTATCAGACCGGCTTTTGCAATTCTCTCATTATTTGCCCGCCAGGTTGGCGTAAGAGTTATCATCGGAAGATTGTATCTTTTACCAACCTCTATATATTGCCGGTAAATAGCCTCAAGAAGTTTCCTGCCGTTTTTATCATACAGCAATGAAGCATTCCCAAGATTTTCATCAAACTGTATTTCATTATTCCTGCGGACTCTTTCTACAACAGAACCTTCAGTGAGAATGAAGGAATAATTATTTAGCGCTGCTTCGAAATTCATATATTTATATTATTCAAATTAAACCTACTAACAAATATAAATGTTGTCATTGTATTTAATCATAAAGATAGCAGTTCAAATTATAATTTGTTATTTTTTATCCGGAATTGAGATTGATATGAGTGAATCACTTAAGAAAGCTTTAGACATAATTATTAGGACCGCCCAACCTGAAAAAGTAATTCTTTTTGGCTCAAGGGCAACAGGTAATTTTACAGACCAAAGCGATTATGATTTACTCATTTTGAAACAAGGAATTACGCATACACGAAAATTAGCTGCAACAATTTACAGAAGCCTTCATAACATTGGCGCTCCCATAGATCTATTGGTTGTTGATTTTGACAAATACAATCAATTAAAGAACGACCCTTATTTAGTTTACTATGAGGCAAAAAAAAACGGTATGGTAATTTATGAACAAGTATGAGAGCGTCGCTTTATCTTGTTGTAATTGTATTTGCCGTTACAGTTTTACAAATTGCCAATACCAAAAAACCAGCTTTTAACCAGCAGAACCTTCTGAAAAATCTTAAATGTCATTCCCGTGTAAACTTGCCTTACTAAGCAGGCGAGAATCTTAAGAAATTTTTATAAATTCCCACCTGCCTTGCCGCATTTATCAGCCTTTGGCTGAGGCAGGCTTTCGTGGGAATGACAGATGATATTCAAATAATTTTTCAGATGTCTCTAACAATAATTTTTATTCCAGGCTGCCCACAACTTTTTCTACTTCTTCAAGAATCTCGCAGGATTTAACCACATATTTCATTTTAGTATGATCGGGATAAAGCGGGCGATCCTCATCAAGATGAGCGACATATTTTCTTACAACTTTCTTTGCGGTTGTAACGCCCTCGCCATTAACGAAGTTGCGGAAATCCAATGCCTGTGCTGCCGCAATGAATTCTATTCCAAGTACACCAAAAGCGTTATCTAAAATTTGTCTGTTCTTTATTGCTGTGTTCATTCCCATCGAAACAAAATCTTCCTGGTCTGCCGCAGCAGGAATTGATTGAATACTTGCCGGCATTGATAAAATTCTCTGTTCAACAATTAAGCTATCTGCAGTATACTGGCTTAGCATTAATCCGGAAAACATTCCGGCACCTTTGGTCAGAAAATCAGGCAGGCCGACACTTAAAGCAGGATTAAGCAACCTGTTTAATCTTCTCTCTGATAAAACAGAAACCATTGTAACTGCGGCGCCAACCATATCCATTGGTAAGGAAACGGGTGTCCCCTGAAAATTTGCACCTGTCAAAGTTAATTTATATTCCGGCAGAAATATCGGGTTGTCTCCTACTCCGTTCAGTTCAATTTCTACCTGTTGCTTTGCAAATGCAACAGCATCATGAGCAGCGCCAATTACCTGGGGTGTAGAGCGCATTGAGTACGCATCCTGAACTTTCTGTTTTAATTTACCGGTAAGCAAATCACTTCCTTTAACGCATGCAAGAATTGATTTTGCGCTGCGCATTGCACCTGCAAATCCTCTAAGCTGATGAAGCCTTACATCATATGGTTTCATATTTGCTTGTAGTGCTTCAAGAGTCATGGCGCATGCAATTTCCGCCTGTTTCAGCCATCGGTTAATATCATAAATATGAATTGCGCTCATCGCCGTTAAAAGATTGGAGCCGTTTATTGCAGCCAATCCATCTCTTGCCTGCAAACCAGGAATTGGAATACCAGCTTTTTCCAAAGCAACTTTTCCGGGCAATCTTTCGCCGTTATAAAATGCTTCTCCCTCTCCCATCATAAGCAAAGCAATCTGGGACATTGGCGCCAAATCTCCGCACGCGCCAACAGAACCTTTCTGGCAAACTACGGGAGTAACCCCTTTGTTAAGCATTTCAACAAGAGTTAAAGTTATTTCCGGGCGGCAGCCTGAATTACCGTGTGCATGAACATTTATTCTTCCGGCCATTGCTCCGCGAACATATTCAACAGGTGCAGGATCACCGATTCCCGCAGCGTGATTGTAAATTAAAAACTTCTGAAACTCTTTTACCTGTTCATCATTTAAAACCACTTCGGAAAATTCCCCGATGCCCGTATTTGTTCCGTACATAATTTCGTGGGCTTTAATTTTATCTTCAAGCATCGCACGGCAGACTTTAATTCTTTCCAATGCTTCAGGATGAAGTTCTACTTTTTCATTGTGGCGGGCAATCTGAACAAGTTGTTCTACGGTAAGCTGCGAACCAGTAAGAATGACTGACATAACTATTTCTCCGTTTTTAAGAGCTGCTTTTGGCAACCGTAATTATTTCCCTTGTGGGGATGTTTATTTCAATTTGATTTTGCTTTCAACTGAATTAAGGAGAAGATCGTTTTTAACTATTCCCAAAACTTTCTGTACATCATCATATAAAATTCTGTCCTCATTCATCGGGGCAACTACTTTTCTTATTTCTTTATAAGCTGCTTCTGTTCCGTGTCCGCATTTCAAGGGCTTATGAAATTCAACTCCCTGAGCACCGGTGAGTAATTCAATTGAAAGAACAGACTGCAGATTATTCATAATGCGGTAACATTTCTGTGCGGCAATTGAACCCATCGAGTTATGATCTTCCTGGTTTGCAGAAGTTGGAATAGAATCCACGCTGGCCGGATGAGCAAGCACTTTATTTTCACTTACCAAACTTGCCGCGGTATATTGCGCAATCATCAAACCGGAATTAAGACCGCCTTTCTTTGCAAGAAAACG
>CAZIDB010000175.1:0-1622 GCA_964537965.1 uncultured Melioribacter sp.
GATAGAAATAAGAATGGACAACGTGATGAAAACGAAATAGGCGTACCTGAATGGGAGATTGTATTAACTTCAACAGATGGAAAGACACAATCTACCACAACAGACAACGACGGCGTTTACTGTTTCTATAATCTCCTAAAAGGCACATATACTGTTTCTGAAATACTGAGACCGGATTGGACGCAAACATCACCAGTGGCAGCTCCTGTTTATTCTATTACATTAACAGAAGGACAGGAAATAACTAATCTTGATTTCGGTAACTGGTACAATGCTGATACTTGTTATGCACCACCAAAGGGATTGGTTGGATGGTGGCCGTTAGATGCAATTGAAGTAGGTGACATAACTAAAGATATTTCAATTTATAAGAATGACGGTACACTTAAGAATGGTCCTGTTTTATCAGGTGGTAAAGTAGATATGTCATTTAACTTTGACGGAGTTGACGATTATGTTGAAGTACCTGATTCATGGGTCTTCGATTTTGATACCTCCGGATTCTCAATTGATGCATGGATATTAACTTCTGAACAAACTAACAAACAGAAGATAGTAGAAAAATTAACAAACTGGCCTGCGGGTCCCGGTTATTCATTATATATAGAAGAAGGAAAGCTTTGTTATCTGCTGGCAACAGGCAGTTATACTGTAATGGAATGTGCTTTACCCGAAACCACCAGTATTGTTAATAACAAATGGCATCATGTTGCATTAACAGTTGATAGGTTAAATGACAACTATGTCTCATTGTTCTTAGACGGTAAGAGAATTCATACAAAGTATTTCCCGGATATGAGCGGATCATTTAAGAATCAGCATTTGTTAAGAATCGGATCAAGTTCGTATGCTGTAACTGATTTGTTCAAGGGCTGGATTGATGAAGTTGAAATATTTGATACAGTTCTTACGAGCAATCAGATCTTCAAATTATGGATGGCAGATAGTGTTGGTAAGTGTAAGGAAATTCCAACAGGTGTTGAATCAGAAGGTCAAACACCGAATGATTACATGCTATGGCAGAGTTATCCTAATCCATTTAACCCGACGACAGTTATACAATACCAGTTACCGAAATCATCTTTGGTAACGCTGAAGTTGTATGATATTCTTGGTAGAGAAGTTGCGACGCTTGTAAACGAAACTCAGGATGCCGGAATGTACAAGTATAAACTTAATGCATCCAATCTTTCAAGCGGCGTATATCTCTATCAGTTGAAAGCCGGTACATTTACAATGACGAAGAAGATTACTTTGATAAAGTAATCTGTTCTTCTATAGCTGATTTCTTGTTTAATAAATCCCACTTAATAATGAGTGGGATTTATTTTATTAATTCCTATATTGAAAACGCAAATTGAGAAGACTGGTAAACAATCAGAGTTTTCTTTGGTTCATTTATTCTATTTCGTAAGATGTTTTTTCGGAATTGAAAATTGTAATAACAATAATCTGTATATCCATAATCTTTTTATATGATGAAGGTGCAAAAGAAAAGAACTGTCTGGATTAACAGGAAAGATGTAACAAGAATATTTCCTTTAATTATTGTAATCTGGACAGTAATTGTTTATTCAAATTCATTTGATGCGGCATTTCAATTAGATGACAACCACACAATA
>CAZIDB010000175.1:1722-10290 GCA_964537965.1 uncultured Melioribacter sp.
ATAAGAGAAATAAGATATTATCATTCGGAATAATATGGTTCTTCCTTACAATTGCCGCTGAATCAAGTTTTATCCCGATAAAATATTTTATATGCGAATACCGTCTTTATTTACCGATGTTTGGTTATGCGCTTTTCCTTTCCTCGGTGATTGGTTATCTGACCGACGCGATAAAATTTTCGAAGTATGCTATAGGCTTTATGGTGCTGTATATATTGTTTCTTTCGGTAAGTACATATAACAGAAATTTTACCTGGCAGGATCCTGTTACACTATGGTCAGATAATTTAAGGAAAGCGCCAAACCACCCTGTAGTTCATTTTAATCTTGGATATTATTATGTCACTTCAGGTAAAAATGTTGCGGCGCTGAGTGTTTTAAATCGTTCAATTCAAATTGATCCGAAATATGCCGAGGCTTATTGCCACAGGGGAATGGCTCTTTTTCAACTTGGAAAATATGATGATGCATTGAAGGATTTTAGTTCTGCAATTAAATACAATCCGGACTTATTCCTTGCCTACTACAACAGGGCAGCAATATTTTACACGAAGAAGGAATTCAGAAAATCCATTTATGCTTTTCGTGAAGCTTTAAAGCATAACAAATTAAGTCATCAATCATATTACAATATTGGTAATAGTTATTATATGCTGATTGATTTGGACAGCGCAATAATCAACTATAATATCTGCATTAAAATGAAACCGGAATTTAAAGACGCATACTTCCACAGGGGATTGGCGTATTATTTCAAGAAAGACAGTTACAACACAGCTCTAACCGATTTTCAGTACTGTGTTGAGAATTCCAATAACCAGTCTGAAGCTTACCATTATGCAGCAATATGCTACAGGGAACTTGGAAAACCTGATTCCGCAATTATTTTTCACAACAAATGTCTGGAGATTACACCCGACTTCTTTAACGGAGTTTTCGAGAGAATAAAGACGCTTATTACAATTAACAGAAAAGATCTTGCATTAAGCGATATTAACGAACTGTTAAAAAGTGAGCCGAATAATTCTGCACTTAATAATATGAAAGCGGAAATTTTAAGTTCAGGGGAATAATGATAACCTTATTCTGATTTATCCGAATGAAATTTCCATGTAGTGTCATGTGCAAATACTTATCAATCAAAATTTATAATTATCCAGATCAAAATTAAAAAAGCCTGTAACAATAAAGAAGTATCTTGTAGTCTAAAGCGTTAAGTGTTAACTTTGCAGTAAAAAAACAATACAATATGAAAGCTTTATTATTAGAAAATATTCACCCGTTTGCTACACGGATTTTGGAATCGGAAGGAATTGAAGTAATCAAATCTTCAAAAGGTCTTGATGAAGATGAGTTAATTAACGCATTAAAAGATATTTCTTTGTTGGGTATTAGATCCCGGAGTGATATTAATAAAAAGATACTTGAAAACGCTCCCAACTTGCTTGCGGTAGGCGCTTATTGTATTGGAACAAACCAAATTGATACCGAAGCGGCATCGCTTAACGGTGTGGCTGTATTTAATGCTCCTTACAGTAACACAAGAAGCGTTGCTGAAATTGTTATTGCAGAAATTATTGTACTTATTAGAAAACTTTATGATAAAGTTAGCAAAGCACACCAGGGAATCTGGGATAAGTCAGCAAATCATTCGCACGAGGTGCGCGGTAAGAAATTAGGAATTGTAGGTTACGGTAATATTGGTTCGCAGGTTTCTATGCTTGCTGAAGCAATGGGTATGAATGTTTTCTATTATGATATTGTTGACAAATTAACAATCGGAAATGCAACCAGAGTTTCTTCAATTGAGGACTTATTTAAAGTTGCCGATGTGATTACAATTCACGTTGACGGTAATCCTTATAACGTAAACCTTGTTGGTGAAAAAGAATTTGAAATGATGAAGGATGGGGTGGTATTCCTTAACCTTAGTCGTGGATTTGTTGTTGATCTTGATGCATTGAAGAAAAATATAGAAAACGGAAAAGTAGCCGGTGCAGCTTTGGATGTTTTTCCTGATGAGCCGCATAATTCAAATGACAGGTTTTATTCCCCGTTGCAGAATATGCCAAACGTTTTGCTAACGCCTCATATCGGAGGAAGCACAGAAGAAGCGCAGCTTAATATTGCGGAGTTCGTTTCAAATAAACTTGTAGAATATGTTAAAAGCGGCAGCACTTTTACAAGCGTGAACTTTCCTAAAATTCAACTACCGCTTGCAAATGATTCTCATCGACTGCTGCATATTCACAAGAATGTGCCCGGTGTACTTTCGCAAATTAACACAATCTTTGCCCGTAATTCTGTTAACGTTGTTTCCCAGTTATTAAGGACGAATGAACTGATTGGTTATGTAATTGCAGATGTAGATAAAGAATATAAAGATTCGCTTATGGATGATCTGAAGAATGTAACGAATACAATAAAGGTTCGGATTCTTTATTAGAAAGAAAATTAAATGAATGATGTTGCAAGGTCTTGCTACAAGTCGCCTGTCGGTCTTTTTGAAATTTCAGCCTTAAACAATGCAATAATTTCGGTTTTATTTGTTGAAGATGAACAGGTTGGACTAACATCTGAAGAACCGGTAATCCATGAGTGCAGGAACCAACTTGATTTATATTTCAATGGTCAGTTAAAAGAGTTCAACCTTCCTTTAAATCCTTCAGGTACGGAATTCCAGGAAAAAGTCTGGAACCAGCTTCTTCAAATTCCATTTGGTGCTGTTGTTTCATACGAGCATATCGCAAGAAAACTTGGCGATGCAGGTTTGGTAAGAGCGGTTGGTATGGCTAATAATAAAAACAAAATCCCGATTATAATACCTTGTCATCGTGTAGTTGGAAAAAACGGGGAAATAATTGGATACGGCGGAGGAATATGGCGTAAGAAATGGCTGCTGCAGCATGAAAGAAAATTCTCCGCGGTTAAACAAATGGAATTATTTAATACTGATTAGGTCCTTCTATCTGTCCTTTCTTTTCTTTCTATGTGAAGCAGGTGATAAATCGATTATAAGAGCAATTACAAGAACTATGATCTGAAATGCTCCCCAGTTGTTATCATACCAATTGTAAACTGCCGTGTACCAGAGCATTGTTGCTGGTAAGAATATAAACCCTACTATTGCCAACAGGGTGCTTGTAAAAATTCCGTCAAACCATGATGTAAACAACCATAGCAGAACTATCATCAATCTTGGAATAAAAACAGCGCCAGCCAGATAAAAGATAACCATCGAACCTCCTTCAAATCTGTGAAATATTATAATATATTCCTGTCATAAAAACAATATAGTATGCCACAAGCATCATCGAAGAAAATTTTAGATACTTAATTCCGTACTGTCAGGATTTTGCCGTTGGTTGTCCATCATTTAAAAACAAGTGGTTATAAATCCTGTTTGACACTTGCTTTTAAATGCTTTAATTTTTGCCAGGTTAACGGGAATAACACATTGTTTTTGGTTAAGACATTTCTATTTGCATTTGAGTACGAAGTTTCAGAAAGAAAAAATACGCTGCCCGATACTTATACGATGACATCATAAGATTGAAAAACAGGTTGGTTTACTTTTGTCCTTTACTATCAGAATTATGAAAAGAAAGTTATATGTGTAGGTAATCTTGAAAAATATAAATTGAGGCTGTTATGAAAACTGTATTTCTCTTTGTTGCAATTTCAGGACTAATCCTATTGAACTTATCTTGTAAAGTTGATGGCCCAAAAACAAGCTCTTATAATTCAAGTTCTCATAAGGAAGGAAAATCATGCGTTGGTTGTCATTATCAGGCAGAAGTATTCGGAACAGTTTATAACTCTGAACAGGAAGAAACCGTATCAAATGTAATAATTAAGTTTTCAACTGCAAGTGATTCATCCGGTGTAATCATGTCATCACTTGAAGCAGATAAGAACGGTAATTTTTATACGACTGAAAAAATTAAATACAAAGGATTGTACACTTTAGTTCAGCGTTCAGATAGTACAAATACTTTGTATATGCAAACTCCGGTTGAATCCGGTGATTGCAATAAATGTCATGAAGAAGGGAATAGGATATGGATAAATTAATTTCTCCCGGCTTTAATTATTACTGGTTCTGATCTGATCTGAAAATATAAAAGGAAAATTGCGAATGGATATTATCATAAGAAATGAGAAGGAAAAAGATTTCCGCGAAGTTGAAGAGTTAACAAGGGAAGCATTCTGGAATTTATACTTTCCCGGATGCAATGAACATTATCTTGTACACGTCATGAGGAATCATAAAGACTTTTTGAATGAAATGGATTTTGTTGCAGATCTTGATGGAAAGATTATTGGCAACATAATGTATACAAAAGCGTGGATAGTTAATGAAGATGGTGAAGAAAAAGAAATTATATGTTTCGGCCCTGTAAGTGTTCTTCCGGAATATCAGCATAAAGGTGTAGGAAGTTTGTTGATTGGACATACAATAAATATTGCAGCAAAGAATAACAAAAAAGGAATCGTGATTTTTGGCGATCCTCATAATTATTGCAAACATGGTTTTAAGAGCGCAAGGGATTATAATATCAGCGATATGAATGGAGAGTTTCCATACGGAATGCTTGCGCTTGAATTGGAGGAAAGCGCGTTTTGCGGGCATAAATGGAAATTTAAATACAGTGAGGTCTATAATATAGACGAAAAAGAAGCCGGGGAATTTGATAAATCCTTTATAAGTAAAGAAAAAGGTTATCAATCCTCGCAGGATATTTTTTCTATTGCCTTCAGATCTTACCTGAAATAATTTTTGATTGGATAAGTTTGTAAAAGCTTTTCTACTTGACCGGTTCAAAATAACTACATATTTTTTTATCAAATAATTACCGGAGTATTATGGATTTTTATAAAGTGATAGATAAAAGAAGAACCGTGCGCAGTTTTTCTGACAGGAAAGTGCCAAAGGAAATTATTTACAAAATTCTTGAGGCTGGAGTTAAAGCGCCCACTTATAATCATTTGCGCGAATGGGATTTCCTGCTTGTGAAAGATGAAAACACCAGGTTGAATATTGTTAAAGCAGAAGGAATTCCAGATTCGGTTAATATAACTGAACTTGAACAAAATTTTATTGATGCTGACGCGCATGCAAAGCAAATGTATCTTGATGCTATTCCAAGACAAAAAAGTATGCTGCTTAAGGCACCGGAATTATTAGTCGTGGTTTTCAAACCAAAGACAAAAGTTGATAAAAGCAAATCCGTTTATGATTTAAACTGTCTTTCTTCTGCCTGGTGCTGTATAGAAAATATTTTGCTTGCAATGGCAGCAGAGAATTTATTCGGAGTAACTTATATTCCTCAAAAGAGTAAAGAAGTAAAGAAAGTGCTGAATGTTCCGGAAGAACTTGAAATAGCAGCATTAATTCCTTTTGGTTATAAACCGGACGAAAGTAATGTGGTACCGCAAAAGAATATTGATCTGAAAACAAGGATTCACATAAACACATGGTAGATAATTTGTGTCATTAATAGAATTCAGAAATTATAATTCTGAAATAAAAGAGAGGTAAAATTTTTCTGAATGACCATTGTTTGTCCCGAATAAATTGATGAAGAATAGTTTTAAGTGAGATGATGAAAAATAAATATATAATATTAATCATAACTCTTTTTACGGTTCATAGTATTCATGCGCAGGGTAAATTTGAATCGGTTGAGAATAATGAAAATTATACGGCAACATTCTCATACGGTTATGACAGCCTGCTGACGAAGCTGGAAGAATGGCGTCAATGCCCCTATATTAAAATAGATTCGATAGGTGCAAGTGTGTTGGGTCGAGCTGTCTGGATGCTGACAATAAGGGGAAAACAGAATCACTTTCTTCCTATTTACAGGGTTACAATTCATGCGCGGACACATCCGAATGAAGTTCAGTCGGAGATGCTTACACATCGTATAATTGAATACCTGATTGAAGATTCTGAGTTCGGCGAATTATTACGGGATAGATTTGAGTTTAATATTGTTCCAATGTATAACCTGGACGGAGTTGAATTAGGATATGGAAGACAGAATGCAAATAAAATCGATCTGGAACGTAATTGGTTTACTGATCCTCCGGAACCGGAAGTTAATGTATTAAGGAATAAGTATCTTGAGTTTATGGAGTCATTTCTTCCAATCAGTATTGCGTTGAATATGCATGGAGATTCGGGAGCGAAAAAAAACTATTTCATTTTTCATCATGAAAACGGAACATCGGACAAATATGTTGAAGATCAAAAAAAGTTTTATGAAGAAGTAAGCAAATATTACCCAAGTGGAATAGCTGAATGGGATTATTCTGTAACCTGGCAAAATGGTAATCCATTGGTTTATCCTGAAAGCTGGTTCTGGGTAAATTATGCTGAAGAAGTGATGGCTTTAACTTTTGAGAAAATTCCTACTCAAACTGCTACTGATGCTCAGTACGATTCAACTGCATATGCACTGCTGAACGGCATAGTAGATTATTTCAATGTTACTTCTGAAACTAATGTCGCAGATCCGCATGGAGCAATTATTCCTCATACAATTGTACTTTATCAGAACTATCCGAATCCATTTAATGCCGGTACGCAAATTAGATTTTCTCTCCCCAAGGAAACATCTGTTAAATTGGAAATTTTTGATGCATTGGGAAATTTAGTAACGGAATTGTTGAATGAAGAGTTGTCATCTGGAATTTATCAGGTAGAATTTTCCGCCGCAAATTTATCAAGTGGAATATATTATTACAAACTTACAACGGAAAATTTTGTGCAAGCTAAAAAACTTGTTCTCATTAAATAAAAATCCTTTTATCTCATAATTATGGAGAAATTTTTATGATTAGATCCATAAGAGTAATTGTTTTCATTTTTATCCAGATCGTTTTTTTAAGTGTTTGTAATTCCCAGCAAGAACGTTCCAACCTCGATGAAGTTTTAAAACTCTTTTTTGAAATTAAATATGAACAGGCATTACCAATTCTCGAGGAAATTACAAATAAAGATGAATCAAGTATTAAAGCCAGGACATGGCTTGCCGAAACATATCGCAGATTAGGCAGAACTGATGATGCAATTAAATCTGCAAAAATTGCTCTTAGTCTAAATCCTTGTTATGGTTTTGCTCATATTGTTATTGCACAGGCAAGTTATCCAAACTCCGATTCAATATCTGTTCACGTAAATAAAGCTATAGAATGCGATTCAACTGATCCAAATGCCTGGTTAATGATGTGGGGCGAGGCAATTAAGAATGCAGATCTTGAAATGAGAAATAAAAGTCTAAGAAAGCTTGTTGAAACTGGATTTTTTACAAAGGCAGCACTTGCTTATGGGCGTCTGGAATTAGCGTTTCTTCCTCCCAATTCAATTTATATTACAAATGGTGATATGGATACATATCCCGCTCAAGCAGTGCAAATAACAGAAAATTATCGTACTGATGTTGCAGTAATTGAAAAGGAACATTTTGGAATTCCCTGGGCCTACAGGTTTATAAGAGATTATCAAAAAGTATCTTTACCCTTTACAGATCAACAGATTGAGGCTATGAATGACTCAATGGATGCTAATGGAAATATCATTACAAAAGCAGATAAAGTTTTTAAAGCATTGATAGTTCAAAAACAAAACAATCAAGCACATCGTCCTGTAACCATTGCTCCAACGGTTAATGAAAGTTTTGTGTATCCATATATTAATAATTTTAAGTATAAGGGAATGTTTTATTTATGGCAGCCGCAGCCCGATGATGGAACAGTTGATACCTTAGTACTGAAAAAATATCTTTCAAGCATTGATCCTGATTCTTTTTCCGGACCCTGGGCCAGCTTAAAAGACCGTAGTCCTGTTAGAAGATTTTATACAAAAGGAGTGGTGGGAATTCTCTTTCAAATTGCACTTACGTATAGCGAGGAGTTGATAAAAGCAAATAGAATTGATGAATCAGAGAAAACACTTGAATGGTTGGAAAGTTTTGAGAAGAAGACAGAAGCGGGAGAAATTTGTAAAGAAGAGATTGATAGATTGAGGAGTCTAATGAGACAACATTACTAATAAGTAAGGTTTACAATAAAACAGAAACTCTATTAAAAGGAATACCTGTTAATGATATTTAGAAAACTAAATAAAGATGATAAAAATTGGGTGGATGAGTTTATTAAGCATCACTGGGGCTCAGAGCAAATTATTGTTCATAATAAAATCTATCTGCCGGGTAAGCTTGAAGGATTTGTTGCAGAAGATAATAATGTAAATGTTGGTCTTATTACTTATGAAATCGAAAATCAATGTTGCGAGATAGTTAGCCTTAACAGTATAGTTGAACACAAAGGAATAGGAAGAGAACTGGTAAAATTGGTAACTCAAACGGCAAAAGCACAAGACTGCAGGACAGTATGGTTAATTACAACAAATGATAATATAAGAGCCATAGAATTTTATCAGAGAATGGGTTTTCAACTGATTAAAGTGTATCCAAATGCAGTGGATAATTCCAGGAAAATTAAACCGGAGATTCCCTTAATAGCAGAGAATGGAATTCCTATAAGGGATGAACTTGAATT
>CAZIDB010000176.1:0-10284 GCA_964537965.1 uncultured Melioribacter sp.
CCGTTTATCTCTGCTGCAATGGATACTATAACAGAATCGGATATGGCTATTGCAATGGCTGTTGAAGGTGGTATTGGAATAATTCATAAAAATATGTCTATTGAAAAACAAGCTGACGAAATTGACAAAGTAAAACGTTCTGAAAGCGGAATGATTCTTCATCCAATAACTCTTTCTCCGGAAAAAACAGTTCAGGATGCTTTATTACTAATGAGTAAATACCACATCTCTGGTATTCCTATTGTTGAAGAAAGCGGAAAGCTTGTGGGTATTTTAACTAACAGAGATTTAAGATTCGAACCTAATTTTAATCTTAAAGTTAAAGATGTTATGACTTCTGAAGGTCTTATAACTGCTCCGGTTGGTACAAACCTGGATAAAGCAGAAAAGATTATTCAAAAGCATAGAATAGAAAAATTACCTGTTGTTGATGGTCGTGGTATTCTAAAAGGTTTAATAACCGTAAAAGATATTAATAGGAAAAAGAAATATCCCAATGCTTGTAAAGACGAACATGGCAGATTGCGGGTTGGTGCTGCACTTGGAGTTACAAATGATACAATGGAAAGAGCAGAATCTGTATTGCTTGCGGGCGCAGATGTTTTAGTAGTTGACACTGCTCATGGTCATTCAGACGGTGTTTTAAAAACTATAAAAGAGTTAAGAAAAAAATTCAAATATGCCCAGCTTGTTGCCGGAAATATCATTAGTCCGGAAGCTGCATTGGATTTAATTGCTGCCGGAGTTGATGCTGTTAAAGTAGGAATCGGAGCCGGATCAATTTGTACTACAAGAGTTATTGCCGGTGTTGGTGTGCCTCAGATTTCCGCAATTATGAATGTTACTAATGTAACTAAGAAGAAAGGTATTCCTGTTATTGCTGATGGCGGAATAAAACAAACTGGTGATGTTCCAAAAGCAATTGCTGCCGGTGCAGATTCTGTTATGATTGGCGGTATGTTTGCGGGTGTAGATGAAACTCCTGGTGATACTGTATTAATGGAAGGAAGGAGTTTCAAAGTTTACAGGGGAATGGGTTCATTAAGCGCAATGAAAGAAGGAAGCGGTGACAGGTATTTCCAGGATCCTGAAGAGGATATTAAAAAACTTGTTCCTGAAGGTATTGAAGGCCGTGTTCCATTTAAAGGTCCGCTTAGTGATACAGTCTACCAGTTTGTAGGTGGAATACGCGCTGCTATGGGCTATTGCGGTACGAAGAATATTAAAGAACTTAAAGAGCGAGCTAAATTTATAAGAATGACAAATGCCGGATTAAGAGAAAGTCACCCGCACGATGTTATTATAACAAAAGAAGCACCTAACTATCATATTTGATAAAATAAAAACTAAATAAATTTTCCCGGCTAAATATTTTCAGGTAATTTATGTTCAAAGTCTTGGTAATTTCATATTACTTTCCACCAATGGGTTTAAGCGGTGTTCAGCGCGTTTTGAAATTCGTTAAATATATGCGCGGCAATAACTGGGAACCTACTGTTATTACAACCGGTAGCACCGGCTATTTCGCTCACGATCCGGTCTTGTTCAAGGAAGCGGAAAAATTAAACTTAAGAGTTATCAGGACAGAAGCATTTGATCCGTTATCTATAATGGCTAAGTATAAAACGATAAGAATGCCACGCGAATTTATTAGAAAGTTTTTAAGCAGAGTTAGCAAAACTTTTTTCATTCCGGATAATAAAATTCACTGGTCAAACAAAGCATACAAGGTTGCAAGCGATTTAATGTCAAAAGAAAAGTTCGATATTATTTTTGTTTCAATTCCTCCTTTCTCAACATTTTCAATTGCAGCAAAGCTAAGCCAGAAATTTGACGTATCATTGTTTGTTGATTACAGGGATTTATGGACTAATAATCAATTCGCATTTAACCCAACTCCTTACCATACTTACAAACACAAGAAACTTGAGTACAAAGCTTTAAAGGTTGCCGATAAAATTATTGCAGTTAACAGAAGGATTAAAGAAAGTCTGCTTAGCACATTTAAATTTTTAACCTTTGAAGATGTAGTAATTATACCGCACGGTTATGACCTAGAAGATATTGAAACAGCAGTGGTTGAACCAAAACTTAATTCAAAAATGCGTTTGACATATTCTGGTATGTTCTATGAATTTATTACTCCAAAATATTTTTTACAGGCTTTTAAACAACTAACCATCGAACGCCCGGACATTGCCGAGAATATTGAACTTCATTTTATTGGATACTTACGCAAAGAAAACCAGAAGCTCGTTAAAAAGCTTGGATTAATTCCGTACGTAAAAGATCATGGTTATCTCGATCATAGCTCCACAATAACCAAACTGCTTTCAAGTGATGTTTTATGGTTTATGCTAGGTAAATCAAAAAGTGCTGATTCTGTTTCACCCGGTAAAATGTTTGAATATTTTGGTACTAAAAAACCTATCCTTGCGTGTGTACCTGAAGGCATTGCTAAAGTTGCCTCACAGGAATACGGTGCTTCTTACGTTACTGAGCCTGATAATGTTGAAGAAATTAAGAATGCACTTATTAAAATTCATAACGATTACCGCGATAAGAAATTACCTCAGCCGAATGATGAGTATGTAAATAAGCACAGGAAAGATATTCAGACTGAACAATTGACCAAGCTTTTTCAATTTTATTTAAGAGTTATATAATGAAAGTATTATTGGTTGGTTCCGGCGGAAGAGAACACGCACTTGCTTACAAGATTTACCAAAGCCCGTTATTAGAAAAATTGTTTATTGCACCTGGTAATCCCGGAACAGAGTTACTCGGAACAAATCTTTTGCTGAAAACGAACGATGATATAGTTGAATTTTGTTTAGAGAATAAAATAAATCTTGTTGTTGTTGGACCGGAAGTTCCTCTTGTTGAAGGATTAGCCGATCAATTAAGAAGTAAAAGTATTCCTGTATTCGGACCCGATAAAGAAGCTGCAATGATTGAGGGAGACAAATCTTTTTCAAAATGGATAATGGAGAAATATAAAATACCAACTGCTGCTTATAAGTCTTTTTCCAAAAACGAATTTAATGATGCAATTGATTATTTAAATAAGGGCTCATTTCCCGTTGTTATTAAAGCCTCCGGCCTTGCAGCAGGCAAAGGTGTTTCCATTTGTAATAACTTGGAAGAAGCAAAACAAGTAGTAAAAGAAAACTTTGATGATTTGATTTTTGGCCAGGCAAGTGAAACAATTGTCATAGAAGAATTTATGAATGGGGAAGAAGCCTCTGTTTTTGTAATTACAGATGGTGAAAATTTTGTTTGTCTTCCTGCAGCGCAGGACCATAAAAGAATTGGTGATAACGATACAGGAAAAAATACCGGTGGTATGGGTGCGTATGCTCCTGCTCCAATTGCAACAGAAAATATTCTTAATAAGGTTGAAGTGAAAATAATAAAGCCAACACTAAAAGGAATGGCATCCGAAGGTAAGAAATTTGTTGGCTGTTTATACTGCGGTTTAATGATTGAAAATGATGAACCAAAAGTGGTAGAATTTAATTGTCGTTTTGGAGACCCCGAGACTCAAGTTGTTTTACCTTTGCTTGAAGGAGATTTATTAAAACTTCTATATTCTGCTGCAACTGGTAAACTTGAAGTTGATGCAGTAAAGTATAATGGAGGTGTTTCTGTTTGTGTAGTTGCTGCTTCCAAAGGTTATCCCGATAAATATGATAAAGGCTTTGAGATAAAAGGCCTGGATAGTTTTTCTTCTGATGATATTGTAATATTCCATGCCGGCACAAAAAAGGATGGAGAGAAGATTCTGACAAATGGAGGAAGAGTTCTTGGTGTAACTGCTCTTTCAAAAACAAATAATCTTTTTGATGTTAAAAAAGCTGCTTATGATGCAATAAATAAAATATCTTTTGAAAATATTTATTATAGAAAAGACATTTCAGATAAAGCATTCAAAAAGAATTAATCTTAAAAAGACTTTGTAGAAATAAAAAAAAGCCCTTCTTTGTGAAGGGCTTTTCTGTTTTATTTGAAAATAAAATTACTACCAGATTTTTACTACTTTATCATCCGGGTTACGCAATGGGTCTCCAGGTTTAGCTCCAAATGCTTCCCAGAAAGGAGCGAAATTGCTAAGCGGACCATTTATTCTAAAGTTTGGCGGTGAATGTGGATTAGTTTTTACCAGCATCGTTAAATACTGCGGTCTTAAAACACTACGCCATACATTAGCATACGAGAGGAAAAACCTTTGAGCCGGAGTAAAACCATCAATCTTTTTGCCTTCATTAAATTGTTTAGTATGACTGAAAGCTTCAAAGGAAATAGTAATTCCGCCAAGGTCAGCAATGTTTTCACCTTCGGTTAATTTACCATTTACGTGCAATGTATCAATAGCAACATAAGAATTGAATTGTTCAACTACTTTTTCTGCTCGTTTATTAAAGTTCTCTTCATCTTCTTTTGTCCACCATTCCTCAAGGTTTCCCTTTGCATCAAACTGTCTGCCTTCGTCATCAAAACCGTGCGTCATTTCGTGTCCAATTACAACACCAATTGCCCCGTAATTTACAGCATCATCAGCTTCAGGATCAAAGAACGGAGGCTGCAAAATTCCGGCAGGGAATACAATCTCGTTTGCAGAAGGATTGTAATAAGCGTTTACAGTTGAAGGAGTCATACCCCATTCAGTTTTATCTACCGGTTTACCAATCTTTGCAAGTTCTTTTTTAGAATCAAAGATTGTTGAGTTTAATACATTCTCATAATATGAGTCGCGGACTATTTTTAATCCTTCGTAGCTTTCCCATTTATCAGGGTAACCTATTTTTACAGTTATTGCAGAGAGTTTTTTCTGGGCTTTTTCTTTAGTTACATTACTCATCCAATCAAGTCTTTTTATTCTTTCACCAAGAACAGAAATAAGGTTGTGTACTAAATCGAGAGATTTAACTTTTGCTTCTGGCGGGAAATATTTTTTTACAAAAAGTTGTCCCAGAGACATTCCAATTCGTCTGTCTATTGTTCCAAGAATTCTTTTCCACCTTGGCTGCATAGACTGAATTCCATTGAGTGTTTTACTGTAGAAATCAAAACTTGCCTGAACAAAATTGCTGCTTAAATTAGGAGAAGCAAACCTGATGATATTCCATTTCAAATATATTTTAATATCGTCCATCGGCATAGTTTTAACCAGCTTATTAACTTCTTTCATAAAATCCGGCTGAGAAACATTTATATCTCCGGGATTTTCAACACCAATTGAATTCAAGTATAAATTCCAGTTGAAATCAGGAGTAATTTCAGATAATTCTTTTAAACTCATCTTGTTATAAGTTTTCTGCGGGTCTCTTTCCTCAACACGCATCATAGAAGCTTTTGCAAGCACAGTTTCAATATTCATTATAACATCAACATATTTGTCGGTAGTTTCCGGGGCAACTTCTATAAACGAAAACATCTTCTTAATAAATTCTTTGTAAGCAGCTCTGATTGTTTTTGAATTATCATCATCCTGTAAATAATAATCGCGGTTTGGAAGACCTAGTCCGTCTTGGTAAATCTGGGCAATTACCATTTCGCTGTTTTTAGAGTCTGCAGATGATGAAAATGAAAAGAACGGATTTGAAAAACCAAGATGAATTCTGCCTAACACTTTATAAAAGTCATCGGCATTTTTTATTTCATCAACCTTTTGTAGGTCAGCAAGAACAGGTTTGAATCCATCGTTTTCAATTTTTGCGGAGTCCATCCCTGAAAAATAAAAATCACCAACAAACTGATCGTTACTTCCTTCCGGTGCTGAAGTATTATCCTTAACTTTGTTAAGAATTTCTTTCAGCTTGTCATAATTTTCGTTAGCTAAAATTGTAAAAGAACCCCACATTGGATACTCTGGTGGAATCTGGGTGTTTTTAATCCAGTTGCCGTTAGCAAATTTATTAAAATCTACAGCCGGACTTACAGTTGTATCCATGTTGGCAATATTTATTTCTTTGCCGTTTTTTTCTTTTGAAAAAGAAGATGACGGACTAAATAAAAGAGCCATTAAGAGAAATAGAAAAATAAACCTGATAGGTTTCATTATACCTCCAATACATATCTTATCTTAAAAAAATTAAACTTAATAGAAGTGTTATAATAAAAAGTTTTATATAATTATTTAGAAGATATTAACGAATCAGCCCGGAGGCCAGTTCATTTTTCTTCCACCAAGCAAATGAATGTGCAAATGATATACTTCCTGCCCGGCATCAGGACCGCAATTAATTACTAATCTGAAACCACCTTCATCAATCTTTTCCTGCCTGGCAATCTGGTTTGCAGCTTCAAATAATTTACCTAAGAGTAAAGAATGATTTTCTTTTGAAATGTCGGTAGTCTTGGTAATCTCAGTGATTTTCGGGATAATCAGAATATGTGTCGGTGCCTGAGGATTTATATCCCTGAAAGCAAGAACATCATCGTTTTCAAAAACTATGGATGCAGGAATTTCCTTGCGGATAATCTTAGCAAAAATTGTATCGCTCATTATTCCTTTCCTTTATTTTCAATGTTATATTTTTTCATTTTGGCATATAAGTGACTACGCTGAATATCAAGCAGCTCTGCAGTTCTACTTATATTCCAGCCATTGGCTTCAAGTTGTTTAAGTATAAATACTTTTTCTGCCTTTTCCTTAAAATCCTGGAATGAATTATTTATGTTCAGAATATCATCTACCGAAGTTTTTTGAGGGAAGATCAGGTTGGTAATGTCGCTTTCTTCAATATCTTTTTTAGGAACCATAATAATAATTCGTTCAATAATGTTTCTAAGCTCGCGTACATTGCCACGCCATTCCATACTCTGAAGCATTTTTATAACCTGGGGTTTGAAATTAACCGGCTGCATTTTATACTTCGAACAAATATCCTTCGTAAAATAATCTACAAGCAAAGGAATGTCATCAATTCTTTCCCGCAATGGAGGAACATAAATAGGAATTACATTCAAACGATGATACAAATCTTCCCGGAAATTTCCTTTGTCAATTTCTTCTTTAAGATTTTTATTAGTGGCTGTTAAAATTCTAACGTCCACATTAATTTTTTTATTACCCCCGACTCTTTCAATCCTGCTGTCTTCAATAGCTCTTAAAACCTTTGCCTGCGCCTGAAGACTCATATCTCCGATTTCATCAAGGAAGAGAGTACCTTTGTCAGCCAGTTCAAATTTTCCTATTCTTTGCTGAACTGCCCCTGTAAAAGATCCTTTTTCATGCCCAAACAATTCGGATTCAATCAATTCGTTTGGTATAGCAGCGCAGTTTACTTCAACAAATTTTTCAGGATTTCTTGTACTGCGTTTATGAATTTCTCTTGCAACTAACTCTTTTCCGGTCCCGTTTTCACCGGTTATAAGCACACGCACATCAGTTTGAGAAACTCTTGAAATAATTTCCAAGACATTTTTTATAGAACTGCTGTTTCCAATTATTACATCGCTTACTGAAACAGACTTCTTTAATTCTTTATTTTCTTTTAGAAGTTTTATTTGGTTTAATGCGTTGCGAATGCTTAGTAAAAGTTTTTCCCGGTCAATTGGTTTCTCAATGAAGTCAAATGCGCCAAGCTTGGTTGCCTTTACAGCATTTTCAAGGCTGCTGAATGCGGAAATCATTATCACGTTTAATTCGAGATTCTTCTCTTTAATCTTATTCAACACTTCAAAGCCGTTCAGGTTCGGCATCTGGATATCAAGAAGTACAACATCAAAGTCGCCTGATTCTATTTTTTCTAATCCTTCAATGCTATCCGTAGAACTATCAAACTGATAATCCTCATATTCAAGGATCATTTTAATACTTTCACAAATTTCTTTTTCGTCGTCGATTACTAAAATTTTACTCATAATCCATATCTAAATAATGTTAAATGATAAAGTGAAAAAACCTGAGATGGAAGTACATTTCTATTTACTTTTAATGCTTTTCCAAAGATGTTGCCAAGATTATCTGCACGGATGTCTCTTAAGTCAACTCTTGATTGTACATAAAATTTTTCTTCGAAATCTTCCACAAAAATGCCAATTATTTCAGTAATATCAAACCAGGAGGATGAATAAGCGAGATAGGCGCTACCGAAGAAATGAGCAAGTTTATCTTTATCACCAAATTCATTTTTAGGTGAATCATAGAATATAATTTTTGGTAGTCTCTTATTCTTTAAAGAGTAAATGGAATCAACCGAATGGGGTAATGGAACATTTATTCTTAAACCAATATTCGGAGAAGCCAAAGGAATATGGTTATATGGAATTACTGAGAAGGTAAGACTGAACAGTGCATCGCTTATATCGTGCTCACAATTATTCAAAGCTTTTTTGTAAATGGAATCTATTAAAGCCAAATCATTAGAGTTAACGCTTAGTTGATTGAATTCATACGAAGCGATGTAACGGGATAAGTAATCAACAGATTTGCCAAGAGTTGTTACCTGTGCATTCTGTATGTTGGTTGCTGTAAAAAGAAAAAATAGAAAGATTAATGTACGTTTCAATTTGTATTTATATTTTTAGGTCAAAATACTAAAATTTGATTTAAATTTTCTAAAAGACTAATTTCAATCCGGAATTTTTACAAAGTTTGTAATGAATAGAAAAAAAATAATTTTAACGGAAGATGATGTGGATTTATTAAAAGAATCTCTTAGTGAACTTGATAAGGGGTTTAAATCATTACCATCATTCAAATCAGTTTCAGGCAATAAAAAGAGAATTCAAGCGGTACTAAAAGAAGTAGCTCAAAGGTTACAGAATAACTTTCCTTATTTCCATCCACTTTATGCCGGGCAAATGCTTAAACCGCCGCATGAAATTGCAAGACTATCATATATGCTGGCTATGTGGATAAATCCAAATAATCATGCTTTGGATGGAGGAAGGGCAAGTTCTGAAATGGAGAAAGAAGCAGTTGCCGGTATTGCAAAAATGTTTGGTTGGAAAAAACATCTTGGACATTTGACCAGCGGGGGAACAATGGCAAATCTTGAAGCTCTTTGGATTGCCGGTCAAATCAATCCGGGTAAAAAAATTATCGCTTCGTCACAGGCGCATTACACGCATTCAAGAATCAGTAATGTACTTAAATTAGATTATGAATCAGTTGAATGTGATGAATTCGGGAAAATGGATATAGTTGACCTTGAAAAAAAATTAAAAAAAAGAAATGTAGGCACTGTAGTAGTAACAATTGGTACAACAGCGATTGGTGCAATAGATCCACTCGCAGACATTTTACATCTTCTGAAAAAATATAAATTTCGGATCCATGCAGATGCGGCTTACGGTGGATATTTTACATTAGCTACTAATCTTAATCCTTATGTGAAAAGAATTTATAAAGTATTACCGGAAGTTGATTCAATAGTGGTTGATCCTCATAAACATGGGCTACAACCCTATGGTTGCGGATGCATCTTGTTTAGAGATCCGTCAGTTGGAAAATTTTATAAACACGATTCGCCTTATACTTATTTCAGCTCAGATGAACTTCACTTAGGTGAAATAAGCCTTGAATGTTCAAGGCCTGGTGCAGCCGCAGTTGCACTTTGGTCAACAATGAAATTATTTCCCTTAATTAAAGGTGGCGAATATTCTCTCAGGTTAAATGCAAGCAGGGAAGCTGCCTTATCTTTTTACAATGAGTTGAAGAATGATAAAAGATTTCTGACAGGTCCTGAACCGGAATTGGATATAGTGACCTGGGTTCCGGTTGCTTCTACAATATCTGAGATATCATTATTATCCAAAACAATCTTTAATGAATGCGCAAAAAGAAATCTACATTTGGCATTAGCTGAATTGCCAATTGAGTTTTTCAATATGAAAGACAAGAACATCGGACTTGATAAAAAATCAGTTACTTGCTTACGTTCTGTTTTGATGAAACCGGAACACAATGAGTGGATTGATCCAATCTGGAAAATATTAGATGAAGCGACCAAGGATTCAATTAATAAAGTAGAAAGAAATTAATCCGGTATTTCTTTTAACTTCAATAAAATGAAAATATTATGGAAAGCCAGTTTAGAAATTTAATTCAAACTATCCTGAAACAATTACTTGTGATTTTCATTTGTAATTTGGTATCGTTTGGTCAACCATCGGATAATTCTATTCCAAAATATCTCTCCTCGTTTGACTTATCTGAAGTGAAACTTCTTGATGGACCTTTTAATAAAGCAATGCAGTTGAATAAAGATTATTTATTGCAGATTGATCCTGACAGGTTATTGAGTTGGTTTTACAAAGAAGCTGGACTTACAC